>CAYOOS010000135.1:0-9764 GCA_964405585.1 uncultured Acidobacteriaceae bacterium
AGCTCTCCGGATCACCGACTACGATTTGTATCCTCTGGAGGAAGGCACTTACTCCCGCGTTTTTCAAGACCGCTCTCTCCAATTCCTGAATCCTGGTCCTTAGGCGATCCCGAGGCGGTGGAATACGGGGACTTTGACAATGTCCGCCATGAATGCAAATACAACCGCTCCCGCCAACGTTCCTGCCAACACGAGTAATGGCAGTGGTGCCATCGCGATTCCGAGACTCGCAAGCGTTGAAGCGATCAACAAATCGGCTACCGACGAAAGTATCAACCAAAAGCTCGGGCGGGTCGACCACAGCCGCTGGCGGCTCCGATTCGTATAAGTCGTCGCCTGATTACCGAACACGATGACCACGAAGGCCAGAGTTCTTAGCGTTTCAATTCCAAAACCCAGCTGGAATTTACCGAAGGCCAGTACGGCGACGCAAAACACAAGTTCGGAGATACCCATGAAAACGCCGGCAATCGTCAAATTGCCAACTCGCCATGCATTTGGCATCGCGGACGGCCGTACGTTGTCTGTCGTTAACGACATGCCCAGGAAATCGCCGGTGATCATGATAATCACCATCAACATTGGAGTCAGGATCGCGTGTCCGGTCAGGATCAGTCCCACCGCCAGGAAAAGCACCTGCACAACTTTCTTTGTCACGGAGTTCAAGGTATAGGTCAGGATGCGCTGAAACGTTACCCGGCCTTCTTTTACTGCGGACACAACACCTTCAAGCCCCGGCTTGGTCAGCACAATTCCTGCCGCCGACTTCGCCACATCCGTCGCCGTCGAAACCGCGATTCCCATCTGCGCCTGGCGCAACGCAGGAGCGTCGTTGGCGCCATCGCCGCACATGCCGACCGTGTGGCCGCTCTTCTGGAACGCTTGAACAAGGCGATACTTATCCTCCGGAAGAACTCCGGCAAAGACTGCGTACTCCTCTGGACGCACACTCTCCGGGATTGGCCCGGGAGGACAGATAGCTCCATCGAGTCCCACTGCTCGCGCAATGATCGCTGCCGTCGCCGGTGCGTCGCCCGTAACCATCACGGTGGCCACGCCTAAAGTGTGCAGTTCCTTGATAAGCTTAGCCGCGTCCGCGCGTGGTGGATCGCTTAACGCGATGATCCCCGCAAGCCGCATTGGTACCGGTGTGCCCACGGCAACGGCCAGAACCCGAAAGCCCTTCTCTTCAAGTTCATGCGCCTTCGCGCCCGCCGTTGCCACTGGCTCGGTCAGTTTGATAACTTCCGCAAACGCCCCCTTCACGGCACGCAACGTGCCGCCGTTCGCGTCCACCGCTGTGGCCTCGGACATTTTTGTTGCTGGATCGAAGGGAACCAACTTGGTCAGTTTCGGTGGATCCGCGGTGTTTCCTTTCCTGGCGGCAGCACGGATGGCTGTGTCAACGGGATCCTGTCCCCCATCGGAACTCGCTAAAGCCGCAATCATCAGCACGCGCGCCTCATCGAAACCGGGTTCAGGTGAGATAGCAGTCACCGTCAATTCATTGCGCGTCAACGTCCCTGTTTTGTCCGAGCAAAGAACTTCCAGCGTTGCCGCTTCGTCCACTGCCGACAATCGTGTTGGAAGCACACCCAGGCGTGCCAGTGCTCTTGCACCTACCGCCGCTGCAAGCGTAAACGTGGCGGGTAGCGCTATCGGGATGGACGCCAGAACAGCCGTGAGAACGAGCGGAATAATCTCGCCAATCGGCATCTTACGGGCATGGGCATACGCCACCAGCAACAGGATAATCACGCCATTGCAGATGGCGAGATTTCGCACCACGCGCATCACAGTTTTTTGCTGGGTACTCTCGACATGAGCGGTGCGGACGAGCTCCGCCGTATGTCCAAATTTCGTGTTTGCCCCTGTTGCGGTGACGATCGCCGTTGCTTCTCCGCGCCGCACCAGCGCCCCGGCATAGGTCTGCAATCCCGGGCCGGCTTCGATCGGGACGGATTCCCCGGTCAGCATGGATTGATCCAGCAGGATTGATCCCTCGACCAGCTTTACGTCCGCGGCCACCACGCCACCCAGCGACAGCTTCACCGTGTCGCCGGGAACAAGTTCGCTTGCGGCTATGGTCTTCCAAGCGCCATCCCGCCGCACACATGCTGTAAGCGCAAGCCGCGATTTCAATGCCGCGAGCGTCGTTTGTGCGCGCCCTTCCTGGAAAAAACCGAGCGCCGCGTTGAACACCAGGAGCCCGGCGATCACCGCCGCTTCGACATACTCATTTAGCGCGATCTGGAGGATGATCGCGGCTTCCAGCATCCAGGGAACCGGCGCCCAAAATTTGCTTAGCGCCATGCGCCATGGCCGGATTGCCGTGTCCGGCATATCATTTGGTCCGCACTTCGCAAGCCGCACTCGGGCTTCATCGCTCGTGAGGCCCTGCAACTCGTTATCCTTGCCGCTCACTTCCGGTGTTCGTGTCACAACAGTCGAGTTGGCAGTGGCGGACATCGTTTTATCAGGGATTCCAATCGCGAAATTTACATTTATTCAATATCTTAGCGGGACGAAAAAGCTCCTTCTGTTCATTTGAGAACATCGCGTCCTCGGGGTCAACGTTCCCATAGCCGCAAGCAGAAAGCCCGCATCGGCGCATGTGTGCGGAAGCGAACAGCCGGCGAGCGGTACTTCCTCTATGATGTTCCAGCGAACGGTGCACAGTCCGGGAAAGTTTTCAAAATCTGAAATTACGCCGGTCTTTCTTGCCTTCTTCGCTATTCTCTACGCCCGGCAGGCAGTAAGCTTGTCTTTGTCACGGCACGAGTTGCTCCGGGAAACACTGGAAAGGTGACACTCATTGAAGATACTGCTCCCGATTGACGATTCCAAATTCTCCGCAGCCGCCATACAGGCCGTAATTGCGCAAGCGCATTCAAAGGATACCGAAGTGCGCGTATTACATGTCGTGGAGCCGCCCTCGCTTCTCGTCGCTCGCGACATGACTGGATATGACTCGACTCTGGAATCTGTTTGGGACGAAGAAACAAAGCAGGCGCAAGCTCTGGTTGCGAATGCCGCGGAAACCCTCCGCTCCCACGGCATAAAGGTAACCACCGCCGTCCAGCAGGGCGAGCCAAAATCCCTGATCATCGATGCCGCTGAAGAGTGGCATGCCGATTTGATCGTGCTTGGGTCACACGGCCGAAAGGCCCTGGATCGTTTCTTGCTTGGCAGCGTTTCCGAAGCCATCGTGCGTCATGCCCGGTGTTCGGTGGAGATCGTCCGGATCCCAGCGGGTCATTAAAGAGTTTCCGTCCCAATTGTAAATTACCAAATGCCTCTACGCGCCAAGGAACTACACCATACGGGCCGCATCGGCTGGCTGCGCGCGGCGGTCCTGGGCGCAAACGACGGCATTCTGTCCACATCCAGTCTGGTGCTCGGCGTCGCAGCCGCGCATGCCACTCACAGCAACATTGTCGTCGCGGGAGTCGCTGGCCTGGTGGCTGGGGCCATGTCGATGGCTGCGGGAGAGTACGTCTCTGTGCACTCGCAGGCAGACACCGAAGAAGCGGAACTGAATCTTGAGCGCACGGAACTCCGAGAAGACGACAATGGCGAGCACAACGAACTCACGGCCATCTATGTGGCCCGCGGCCTGGAACCTGCGCTTGCAAAACAGGTCGCCAAGCAGTTGATGGCCCACGACGCGTTAGGCGCGCATGCCCGCGACGAACTCGGCATCTCCGAGGCTTTCCGTGCGCGTCCCATTCAGGCGGCATTGGCATCGGCGGCCAGCTTCGCTGTTGGAGCTGCCATGCCTCTCCTGGTCACTGTCACCGCGCCAGTCGCGGGTTTAATCCCGCTTGTATCCGCAACATCGTTGGCGTTTCTGGCGCTGCTCGGCGGCCTGGCTGCTCGCGCGGGAGGTGCAAGAGTGGTGGTCGGCGCACTACGGGTTACGTTCTGGGGAGCACTGGCCATGGCGCTGACCGCAGGCGTCGGGTGGCTGTTCGGATTAGTTTTGTAAACGCAGCCAATCTGCGCCCAGCGCTCTCATGTTCTCTTCTCAACTCTGCCATTACAGCAGCGCGTGGCGGCGATAAAACCACGACTTGACGGCCTGCACAAGAAAGAGATACGTCACCGCAAGAAACGCGATCACGCCCAATAACGACAGTGGCAGCGGTGTAAACCGCAGCAAACTTCCCAGCGGCGTGTAAGGCAGCACTGTCGCGAGAACAACGATGGCCAGCACGCTGATCAACAACGGCCGGCTTGGGCGGCTCTTTAGCGGATTGTCCGCCGTCCGGATCACAAATACCACGAGCGTTTGCGTTGCCAGGGACTCCACGAACCATCCCGTGTGGAAAAGCGATTCGTTTGTGGAAGCATGAAACACCCAGAGCAGCACCCCGAACGTCAGGAAATCATAGATTGAGCTGATCGGCCCGATGATGGTCATGAACTGCCGGATGAATCCAATCTGCCATCGCTTGGGCCGCTGCATCATGGCCAGATCAACATTGTCAGTCGGGATGCTGACCTGCGAGACGTCATAAAGAAAATTGTTCAGCAGGATTTGGCTCGGGAGCATCGGCAGGAATGGCAGGAAGAGTGACGCCGCGGCCATGCTGAACATATTGCCAAAATTCGAACTCGTACCCATGATGATGTACTTCATGATGTTGGCAAAGGAGCGCCGCCCCTCAAGCACGCCATCATTCACAACCGCCAGATCTTTTTCCAGTAGGATGATCTTGGCTGCATCCTTTGCCACATTCACTCCATTCATGACGGATATCCCGACATCCGCTGTGTGCAGTGATGGAGCATCGTTGATTCCGTCTCCCATGTAACCCACGACGTGCCCGCGGGCCTTAAGCGCGAGGATCACCCGGTTTTTCTGTTCAGGGGAGACGCGGGCGAAGATGGCGCCGTTCTCCGCCTGGTAAGCCAGAGCGGCGTCATCCATCGCATCGACTTGGCTTCCGATGAGGATGCGGTCAGCGTCTAACCCGACTTCATGGGCTATCTTCTGTGTCACATACTGGTTGTCGCCCGTCATGACGACCACGGAAATGCCATTCTGTTTCAGTGCCTTCAGGACGCCTAGAACTCCCTCCTTCGGCGGGTCAAGGAATGCCGCGAAGCCGACCAGGGTCATCGCATGTTCGTCCGCGACGGTGTACACGTCCTGTTTTACCACTTTCAGCACGGCCACCCCAAGTGCGCGGTACCCGTCCGCACTCAGCTTCTTTAGGGTGTCCTCTGCCTCCGCCCGCCGGCTCTCGTCAAACGGCTGAGGAACGCCATCGACAGTCACCTTTTCGCAGATGGCGAAGACACTCTCCGCTTCACCCTTGGTGATGAGCAGGTACTCGTCAGCGTGTCGCACCACCACGGAAAGGCGCTTGCGGTTGAAGTCGAACGGAATCTCGTCCGCTTTGTCATACCCCGTAATCGAAGGTGCTTCGTGCTGCAATACCGCGTCGTCCAGGGGGCTTTTGATCCCCGCTTCAAAGTGGCTGTTCAGGTAAATAAGCTGCAGAACACTTTCGTTATCCTTGCCTTGGATATCCACGTGCCGGTCGAGCACGATCTCCCCTTCGGTGAGCGTGCCCGTCTTGTCGGTGCACAAAATATCCACGCTGCCGAAATCCTCGATTGCCGCAAGCTGTTTTACCAGGACCTTCTTCTTGGTCATGCGCTTTGCGCCCTGCGCCAGTGTCACCGTGATGATCATGGGCATCATTTCCGGCGTCATCCCGACTGCCAGCGCGACGGAGAAAAGGAATGACTCCAGCACAGGACGATGAAAGAGGATGTTCACCAACAGAACGAAAAGGACGAGCAACATGGTTACCCATGTCAGCATCATCCCGAAGTGGCGCACCCCCCGACCGAACTCTGTCTCCGGTGGCCGCATGGCCAGACGATGCGCAATCTCGCCGCAGGCCGTATCTTTTCCCGTGCACACGATGACCGCCGTGCCGATCCCTGTCTGAACGGCAGTGCCCAGGAATACGCTATTGCTTGCGTCCGCGACGCCGTGTTTTTCCTTGGAAAGGTCAGCCACCGTTTTCTCAACTGGCAAAGACTCTCCCGTGAGCACGGATTCACGCAGGTGCAGGTCCTTGACGTCCAGTAAGCGCGCATCCGCCGGTACCAGGTCTCCTGCCTTGAGCCGGATCACATCTCCAGGGACCAGTTCGGCGATCGGGAGTTCCTGTTCGTGTCCGTCCCGCATCACCGCGGCTGTTGTGGCAATCTGTTTCTGAATCTCCTCTACCGCGTGGCGTGCCTGGAATTCCATCAAGAAATTCAAAAGCACGCTGAAAAGTACGATAGCAATAATGATCAGTCCGCCGACCTGCTCTCCGAGTGCAAGAGATATCCCGCTGGCAATGACAAGGATGATGACGAGAGGATTTGCGAAAAAACCGAAAAAACTGAACAGAACCGCAAAGCGTGACTCATGCACCAGGCTGTTGGGGCCATAGAGTCGCAATCGCTGGCCGGCCTCTGCATTGGTTAAACCGGCGGGAGTCGCCTGGAGCTGCTGCAGGAGTTCCTGGAGCGGCCGATCCCAGAAACCGTCGAAATGCGCTGCTTTCTTCCCCATTCTCGGCCCCTCCGGTAGCCTGCGCTTTATTCCCTAAAAGCCTTGTTTAGGAAAGTCTTCCATCAGCGCCACTCTGCCTGCGCCGTTCCTGGTCGAACTCCCAAAGCTGTCGTACAGCATCATGGTGCGCGTAATCGTGTAACGACTCCTCTCCAAACCTGCGGTTTCGTGTTGCACAAGTTGTTGGATAGACTGCGCTGACCAGTGCATCTTGAGGGTGCGTCGGCGTCATTCGTTCAATCGGCCGGGATGATTTCCCATTGCTGTTGCCACGGTCGGTGGATTCGGATTCACACTGATGGACCAACGGAAGAACCGCAAGTCGCAACTCACGCACCGAAACGGCCGCACGAAGAGCATCGCCAGAATTCTTCTTTCGATAATCCCTTTGCGCCTTGACCGATGGATTTGTTCACTCCGGCAACGCGGGCAATTCGCCATTTCGATTCTCCTGACCGGGGAACTCATTCGCCGACCCATCTTCTGTCATAGGAAACCCCGTGGTCTGTCCTGTTTTGCACACCTGGCTCCAACGGCCTCAATACCCAGAAGTTACTCCAACCTGTTGGTTTGCTATCTTGGTAACATTCAGGCTTTCTGGGGGTCACTGTTACGTAAAGTGTTCTGAATTGTACAGACACAACTTTCCGGCTCGCATACGTTGAATAGGAAAGGTTTTCTCAACGCCACTCGCGCATCCAGGCGTTTACAGATGCGGTTGGCGGTGTAAGTTGTGAACTGAAATGGCAAACCTCGCTCCAACCCAAATCCTAGCTGGTCAAGGGAGTTCTTCCACGGGCAGCGCAACTTCCCACAGACGGCGCCCGGTGCGCGTTCTTTTCGTTCACCGTGAAGCAAGCGCGATTGACAGTTGCGTGCAGGAACTCGAAAAAGGGCAATTCGCCGTCCAATCCGATTTGGTTTTGAACCTGGCGCAGTGCGCAGCGCAGCTCCGCAGGCAATCCTACGATGTCATTATCGTCGAGTACCCCAGCCCTAGCTTCAAGGGCTCGCGGGCATTGCAACTCCTTCATCAGACGGCGCAGGAAATCCCTGTTCTCTTTTTGACGTTCGGCATCGGCATCGATTCCATCGCGGAGCTGGCCGCGCAGGGAACTTTCGATTACGTGGAGTTGGAACATGTCGCTCAGTTGCCGATGGCGGTTCGCCGCGCGTTAAACGAAAAAAGTCTGCGCGCAGAGCTGCAAGAGGCCGAAAAGGCCTTGCGCCATTCGCAATCGCTCTATCGCGCGCTGGTGGATAATCCTTCTTACGGTATTTGCCGCTGCGAAGCGGGAGGGAAGCTTCTCGACGTCAACCAGGCGCTCTCGACGATGCTTGGCTACGAAAGCAAAGAGGAGTTGCTCGCGGCAAACCGCGCATCTGAGATTATCCTGGACCTTGGAGAGCGAAAACCCTTGGCGGGTAGTTCTCCTGACGCGGCCCGCGTCGAGCCGATCGAAGTCGAGTGGAAAAGGAAAAACGGCACCCTCCTGAAAGCCCGGCTAAGCGGCCGCGACGCCTTTGACGAACATGGAAATTTTAATGGCTGCGAAATCATCGTTGTGGACATCACCGAACAGCGGACTCTTGAGGAACAACTCCGCCATCAGGCCTCCAGCGATTCGCTGACCGGCCTGGCCAATCATCGCCGTCTGTTCGAGGTCTTGCAGGCAGAACTCTACCGTTCCCAGCGCACCGGCAGGGAATTCTCTCTCGTATTGCTGGACCTCGACGGACTAAAGCACATCAACGACCGGTATTCGCATCAGGCCGGCGACCGGGCGCTCTGCAGGCTGGGGCAAATCCTCAAAGACTGCTGTCGTTCGGTTGACACCGCCGCGCGCCACGGCGGGGACGAATTTGCCGTGGTCTTGCCGGAGACCGGCATCGTCGCCGCCGCGTTGGTTGCGCGGCGAATTTGCGAGCTTCTCGGAAGAGACGCTGAGGAACCCGTGCTTTCGGTTAGCATGGGAATTGCCGGTTATCCGAAGGACGCCGACGCCATTGGGACGCTTCTCTACGCGGCCGACAAAGCCCTCTATGCCATGAAATCTCAAAAGCCGCAGACCATCTTGCGCGCGAATGCAACGCACGGCCAGTAACCTTCCTTCTGCCTTCTTTGTATACAAGTGAACAGACGTGTGCATTCATAAGGCCTACGATTGGCTTGCCGTAAAACGATTGGTTTGTTGTCCGATCCATTCCCAGAGCTTGTTCCCCTCGGTCTTCACAAGCGTCAAGGGCATCGAACGACAATTGAACCAGGCACTTTTGCCGAATCGGCGTCACGCGATTTGCAGAGTGCGAAAGGTTCATTGGGTCCTCCGTACCCGGCAGTGTTTTGAGTAATTCCGGGCGGCATGCCAGAAGTGTCTCGTAGCACAGTCGGAAAGGAAGAAAGACTATGCCTCTCATTCAGATTTTATTGGCCCTGATCGTGGTGGGCGTTCTCCTGTGGTTGGTGAACCGCTTCATCCCTATGGCGGGCAGCATCAAATCCATTTTGAACGCTGTTGTCGTCATTGCCGTGGTCCTTTGGCTCCTAAACGTGTTTGGCTTATTCCATTCGCTCTCGAATATCCACGTGGGTACGTAGGCATTTGGCGATGAACGGTGCAGTTCCGCACCGCGATTCGCGCACCAAACTCCCCAATCGGCAAGCAGTATCGCGTTTCCTTCGCACGGAGACGCGAGCGCGGATTCGCGGTAAGGAAGGCAACATCATGAGATCTTTTGGAACTATCAGTACAACAGCACTGTTTCTGCTTCTAGGACTTGCTGTTCCGGCCCAGGCCCGCCAGGAGAAACAAGAAGAAAAGGCCAGCGCCCCGAAGCAAGAGCAACAAGCTAAGCCTCAAAAGCAGGAACAGGCGAAGCCTGAAAAGCAAGCGCAAGCCAAGCCCGAAAAGCAGCAGCAGGCCAAGCCCCAACAGCAGCAGAAGCAACAGCAGCAGGCGGCTAAGTCCGAGAAGCAGCAGGAACAGAAGTCGCAGCAACAAGCCAAGGGGCAGGCAAAAGAACAGCAGCAACAAGCCAAGTCCGAGAAGCAACAACAACAGAAGACCCAGCAGCAAGCCAAGGGTCAGCAGGAACAGGCCAAGTCCGAGAAACAGCAAGAGCAGAAGACGCAGCAACAAGCTAAAGGCCAGCAGAAGCAACAGCAACAGACTGCCAAGTC
>CAYOOS010000136.1:0-9703 GCA_964405585.1 uncultured Acidobacteriaceae bacterium
ATCGCGCGTTTCACCGTCCGTAACACGCAGTCCCGAGACAAATTTGCTCTCGATGCCGAGACGCTTGAGGGTGGCGGTGAAGAGCCGCCCGCCCCCATGAACCACCAGGATTTCGTGGCCATGGCGTGCGAGAGTGGCGACGTGCCGGGAGAGTTGCTGCACGGTGGACGCGTCTTCAAGCAAAGCACCCGCGAATTTGATGACAATTCTCATAGAAGTCCAGTCTGCTCCTCAAGGCCAAGCGTGAGATTCATGTTCTGCACGGCTTGCCCGGCGGCGCCTTTGCCCAGATTGTCCAGGCAGGAAACGATGATGAGTCGCTTGCCATCGGAATCCAGGACGAAGCCGATATCGCAGAAATTCGTTTTCGTGACGTGCTGCAATTCAGGCAGAGAGCCCGCAGTGGAGATGCGCACCATGGTGCGGCCGGCATAGAACTTTTTGTAAAGTTCCTCGATTGCCTGCGGTGTGTGTGGTGTGGACAGGGTTACATAGATCGTGGACAGAATGCCCCTCGCGACGGGGAGCAAATGCGTGGAAAAGACCACCTGCGATTCGGGCAGGCCGGTGTGCTCGACAATTTCCGGCGTGTGACGATGTGAAAAGAGATTGTAAGCGCGAAAATTTTCACCCACTTCGACGAAATGCAGGTCGCGCCGGGGTTCCTTGCCAGCGCCGCTGGCCCCGGATTTGCAATCGCAGATAACGTTTTGGATCGGTGAGACGATACCAGCCTGCGTAAGCGGGCGAAGCGCAAGGATTACGCTGGTGGCGTAGCAGCCGGGGTTGGCGACAAGCTTTGCCGCGGGGATGCGTTCGCCGTATATTTCCGGCAGGCCGTACACGGCATCGCCGAGATGCGCTTCGTGGGGAGCGGGAAGCTTGTACCAGGACGTAAACGTTTCGGCGGAAGAGAAGCGAAACGCACCACTCAGATCAATCACACGCAGGCCCGCATCGAGAAGTTTGGGGCCAATTTCGGCCGACACTTCGTGAGGCGTTGCAAGAAACGCCGTGCCCGCGGAATTTGCGGTAACTGCTTCGATGGACAGCTGCTTCAAAGGCGCTTCACCCCAACTGCGGAGCTGGGGGAAAAGTTCGGAGAGGCAGTTCGCGCCTTTGGTATCACGGACGTAAAAGGTCGGCCGGGAGATCACGGGGTGACGCAGTAGAAGCGTCGCCAGTTCGTAACCGGTGTAGCCAGTGACACCTATAACAGCGATGTGCCGGGGATCTCTCATTTCACCTGCAATTCGATTTTCTTTTGGAGAGATTCCCGGGATTTGCGGCTGGGGGTAACGATGAGGACGGTGTCATCACCGGCGACGGTGCCGGCAATTTCAGGGAATTTCGCGCCGTCGACAGCTGCGGCAAGAGGCTGGGCGCCGCTGGGTGGCGTTTTCAGGACGAGAAGGTTTTCCGCGGGGCGAATGTCCAGCAGAAATTCACGAAGCGCGCGGGTGAGTGGAGGAACGGTGGCACCCTCATCCGGCAAGCTGGAGCCTGACTTGTAACCCTCATTTGTTTTGACGAGGCGCAATTCCTGCAAATCGCGGGACAGGGTAGCCTGGGTGACACGGAGTTTCTGCTGGGCGAGACGGCGGCGGAGATCCTCCTGATTGGCGATGTGGCCGCCGGAAACCAGGCGAAGGATCTGTCCGTGGCGAAATGTTTTGGTCGCGCTCATGGGAAGTGTTTTATGCAACGTCTTGTATATTTATACAAGCACAGCGCAGAAGTGTCAACCCCGTCGTTCGGCAACGCTGTGCTTTCCTGTGCACCCCGCGTCAGCGTCCGGGTTTTGGCAATTGGACTATGATGGGGTTCTCCACCAACGCACTCGCGCGCGTGCCGGTTCCGAGGCGGCGCGGGAGTCCTGCCGGAGAAGGAGCCCGCGATGTCCGAAGAACGCAAACCGAAAAAACCGCGCGAGCAATACCGCCTGCGAACCCGGCTGATCCACGGGAGCTTTGCCACCGGGCGTTGGGATTACGATCACCATGTGGTGCCGCCGCAATCCAGCTCGGCGACGTACCGGCTGTCTTCGGTGCACCGCGGGGCACAGGGATTCATCGAATTTGCGACGCCGGAATCGCGCCGCGCACCCATTTATATTTATGACCGGTTAGACGAACCAAGCCGAGGGATGCTGGAGGAAAATCTGGCGGCAGCCGAAGGTGGCGGGGTTGCTGTCACCTTTGCGACGGGCATGGCGGCGGTGAGCGGGGCGCTGGGGATATTGACGGCCAGCGGCGACCAGATCGTCGCGCACCAAGTCCTCTATGGATGTACACACAGCCTGATGACGAGCTGGCTGCCGCGCTACAAAATCCACACGGATTTCTGTGATTTGTGTAAGCCGGAAACGCTTGCGAGCGTGGCCACGAAGGACTGCCGGGTGGTTTATTTTGAGACGCCTGTGAATCCGACGATGGAGTTGATTGATATGCAGGCGGTGCGGCGCGTGGTGGACCGGTTGAACACGGGGCGAACGGAAGGGGAAAAAATAAGGATCGTAGTGGATAACACATTTTCCACGCCGTATTGCCAGAGGCCCCTGGAGCACGGAGTGGACCTGGTGGTGCACAGCTTAACCAAGGATATCGGAGGATTTGGCACGGAGATGGGCGGGGCGGTGATCGGGGCCAATGAGTATTTCAATCTGCTGATGCTGTACCGCAAGGATTTTGGGGGGGTACTTTCGCCCAAGAACGCATGGCCTGTGTTGGTGTATGGGCTGCCGACGCTGGCGGCGCGCATGGTGAACCAGCAGAAGAGTGCGATGCACGTGGCGGAGTTCCTGCAGCGGCAAGCAAAGGTCGCGCGGGTGCTGTATCCGGGACTGCCGAACTATCCGCAACGTGAACTGGCGCGGCGGCAGATGACCACACCGGATGGGGCTTTCGCGCCGGGCTGCATGTTGTATTTCGAATTGAAGGGAAGAGACAACACCGCAAGAAGCGCGGCGGAAGCAGCAGAGCGGTTCGTGGACTATGTTGCGGAGAAGTCGTACACGGTGACGCTGGCGGTGAGCCTGGGGCAGATCAAAACGCTGATCGAGAATCCTTTTTCGATGACACACGCGGCAATCCCGGAGGAAGAGAAACTCCGCTGCGGGTTGCAGCCGGGAGGCATTCGCCTATCCCTCGGATTGGAGGACTGGCACGACATTATCGCGGACCTGGAAGACGCCCTGGAGGCGGTCTGACCGAAAGGACAGGTTTGGGACGGCTGCACGATTCGCGGCATCCCGAAGATGAATGCTGGATTTTTTGCTCAGGGAATGTTACGAATCGGTCATCGCCTTTTCGCGCCGATGACTGAACTGTGCCATATCGGGGGATGCAAACACGACGTTCCGGCCGCCCTGGCCGATGAGAAGACGTGCATCCTGCACTTCACGCTGTCTCTGGAAGCGAGTTGCGCGGAGATGCGGCGCGAGACGGCCCTGGGAAACACGCCACACGAACGGCAGCGCGAAATCATGCGCTTCATCACGGAACATGGAGAACGACTGGCGCGAGTGGCGACCAGCGGTTTGCATCTGACGGATGATCTGAAGGCGCGCGTGCTTAGTACTTTTCTGACGCTGATGAATCTGCGCGAGAATCTGGACCGCGCGGCCATGCGCACACCCACCGGTCGCGGCGGTTTTGCGCGCTAGGCCACTCGAACCAAGCTCCCATGCACGCGGAATAGAGGCGGGGCGGCGCCACGGAACGGCGCGGCAATCCCTGAGAACCTTAATTCTGGAAGCACGTGGACCCCTGAGCAGCGGCCTCCTTTTGGTGTCAATACCTTTCCGAAGCACTGGCGAGGAGAATTTCTCGCGAAGCGGTTACCTCACGTACTATAGAGTTTCAGCATTGGAACCGCCTTTTTCGACAGCTCCAATGGCATACGCAGAGGCAACGCCCCTGTACCAGACTTCGTCTGAATGAAGAAATACATGCAAGCACGCTGGGTCAACTGGCTGCGAGGTTTAGCGCTCCTGGTCCTGTTTCTGGGAGTAGGGTCCGCGTCTGCCCAGGCGCCGGAAGAGTCAGCTAGAGGCAACGCAGCCGCACCGAATCTGGTATCGGTACGCATTGTGCGTGAGGACGGCAAACTCCTAAAGACGAATCCTCCTGGGCTGGCCGTGGAAATCGGCAAGCCCATACGCCGCGAACAAGTGGCGGTGAGCCTGCGAACTCTTTACCAGACGGGCGATTACGCCGATCTGCGCGCTGAGGTAACGAACGAGGAAGGTGGTGTGCGGCTCGATTTCGTAGTACGTGAAAATCTGTTCATCAATCAAGTGATCATCGAGGGGCTAAAAGCGCCGCCTTCGGAAACGTCCGCGGCGGCAGCGATGCAATTGTCGCTGGGGCAGACGTACCGGGCAGCGGATATCGAAGACGCAATCAGCCGGCTGACAGATGCTCTGCGGGAAGAGGGTCTGTACCAGGCAAAAGCAACCGCAGAGCGACGGACCCACCCGGAGACGCACCAAGCGGACATCATTGTGCACGTGGACTCCGGGCCGAGGGTGCGGCTCCGCAATATCGAACTGCTAAATCACACGCATTACCGCGACGCCGACCTGCTAAAGCTCTTCAAACTTAAGACTGGCAGCGAACTGACGACCGCGCGCCAGCAGCAGGGCACCGAGCGCATTCGGAAATACCTGGAGAAGCGGGGAAACTTGAGCGCGCGCGTATCGGTGAGGCGCGGGGAGTATGACGCGCAGCAGAACAAGCTGCCGTTAACCCTGGAAGTCACGGAAGGGCCGCGAGTCCTGGTAGAGGTGGTTGGGGCAAAGATTTCCAAAGGCACGTTGAAGAGACTTATTCCGGTGTATCAGGAAGGTTCGGTGGACGCGGATCTGTTGGAGGAAGGGAAACGCAACCTGCAGGAGCGCATGGAACGCGACGGGTATTTCGACGCGAAGGTGGAGTATGCGACGGCAGAACGCGAGGTGGTCGGAAAGAAGTCAGACTGGAAAGGCTCCGAGGAGGTAATCACGTATAAGGTGGATCGGGGCGACCGCCACAAGCTGCTGCGGATCGAATTTGAAGGGAACCGGTATTTCAGCACATCGCTATTGCGCGGCCGGCTGGTCATTGTGCCGAGTTCGTTCGAGCTACGAGCGCGATTCAGCCGGCGGCTATTGGATGCGGACGTGTTGTCCATGAAGACTCTGTATGCGGCCAACGGATTCCTGGCGGCGAATGTGGAAGGAAGAATCCAGGATGACTACGCGGGGAAGAGCGGGGATCTGGTGATCCGTTTTGTGATTCAGGAGGGAAAACAGACCCTGGTTTCGAGTCTTTCCGTGGAGGGCATGAAAGCGCTGACGGAGGAGGAGATACGCGGCGTTATCGGGTCGTTGCCCGGCCAGCCCTATTCGGATATCAACGTAGCTACCGACCGCGACAATATCCTGGCGCTGTACTTCAACCAGGGCTTCCCCAACGCGCAATTTTCCTGGACCGCGGAGCCGGGCAATTCGAGTAGCGATGAGGGGAAGTCCGCGAAGGAAAATGCCGCAAAGAAGAATTATGGCGAGACGCAAGTTGATAAAGAGGTGTACCACATCGAGCGGGCGGAGCCCATGCGCCTGGTCTACAAAGTCGAGGAGGGCTCGCAGATTCGCGTGCGACGCGTGTTCCTGACGGGTTATCAGCACACGCGGCCCTACGTGATTCAACGTCACGTCAAAGTGCAGCCGGATCAACCGTTGCGCGAGGGAGATGTCGTGGAGTCGCAACAAAAACTTTACAACCTGGGAATCTTCAACCGGGTAACCATCGAGCCGCAGAATTCAGCAGGCACGGACCCCGAAAAAGATGTGGTGGTCCTGGTGGAAGAAGCCAGGCGATACACGATTGCCTATGGCGGGGGGTTTGAGGTGCAGCGCCTGGCCAGCACGAACAATCCGACAGGAGGAGAGTTGGAGGCCTCTCCGCGCGGGATTCTGGAAATCTCAAAGCAAGACCTGACCGGCCGCGCCGATTCCCTGTCTCTCAAACTGCGGGCCAGCACGATTCAGGGGCGTGCGCTGCTGGCGTACTCCGTGCCAGATACCTTCGACAACCCTAATTTCAGCTTACAAGTGACGGCCTATGCGGAAAAGTCACAAGACATTAACACTTTTTCTGAGACGCGCTACGAAGGCAACCTGCAGCTTACGGAGCAGATCTCCCCGCGGTCATCGATACTGTATCGCTACGCATTCCGCAAGGTGACGGTGAGCAAACTGAACATCCCGTCGGACGAAATCCCATTGTTCAACCAACCGACGCTGGTGTCGCAATTCGGCGTCACGTGGTTCCGGGATACACGTGATAATCCCGCCGATGCGACGAAAGGAAGCTTCAACAGCGCAGATGTAAGCTTTGCGGACACCAAGATAGGATCAAGCGCCAGCTTTGCGCGGTTCTTCTTTCAGAACTCGACGTATACGCCAATCAAGCGAGGTTGGAGCTTTGCGCGCTCCACCCGCATGGGTATCCTCACACCCTATCGCGATACCGTCTCGCTGACCTTTCCCGCGCCAGACAAGCCGCCGTTCCCTACGGTCATTCCTTTGCCAGAACGCTTCTTTTCAGGCGGCGGCACCTCATTGCGAGGCTTTGCATTGAATCAGGCTGGGCCACGCGATTCGGACACGGGATTTCCCGTAGGCGGCCAGGCAGTCATGATCTTCAATCAGGAATTGCGGTTTCCGCTCAAGTTGCCGTTTGTCGGCTCAGGCCTGGGCGGCACGCTCTTCTACGACGGCGGCAACACATATAGCCGGCTATCGCGCATCACGTTTCGCTGGTCTCCGCCAGATCCAGTCTTCAAAACCACCTATCCGGGGCACCCTCCGGGAGAGTTTAATCCCACGCAATGCATAGAGAACTGCACCAACGAGCTGAACTACTTCTCGCACACGGTGGGTTTGGGGTTGCGTTATGCAACTCCGGTCGGGCCGATTCGAATCGATCTGGGCTATGCATTGAACCGGCCGCAATTCGTTATTCCCTGCAAGAACGGGGCGGCATTCTGCCAGGAGGGCACGCGCTTGCCGAGCATCCAGATTTTCTTCAACCTGGGGTCGAGCTTCTAATGCGACACCGCTTCCTGTTTGCGGCAGTATTCCTGGCCCTATTAATGGGTGGCGGAGGCATGCTGGCCCAGGAGGTGAT
Organism: uncultured Acidobacteriaceae bacterium; assembly: GCA_964405585.1. GTDB lineage: Bacteria > Acidobacteriota > Terriglobia > Acidiferrales > UBA7541 > Acidiferrum. The sequence goes on from CAYOOS010000136.1 coordinate 7,173, forward strand.
TGACCGGGTCGCCGCGCGCGTGGAGAACGACATCATCCTCGTCAGTGACATTCGCGAACTCGCGCGCTATCAGATGCTCCTGGAGGGCAAGTCCGAAAGCGACGAGCAGATTTTGGACCGCCTGATCGACCAGTGGATCGTGCGCAATGAGGCCACCGTTTCCCGGTACGCGCAGCCCTCTGCCGAGGAGGTGCAGCGCAGCCTGGCGCGGATTAAGCGGACGTTCGCTTCCCCTGAGGAGTTTGAAGAACGGCGGCAACAGAGCGGGCTGAGCAGCGAAGAATTGCTGGCAATAGTGAAGTCGGAACTCTACCTAAGGAATTATCTGGACACGCGATTCCGGCCTGCAATTCAAATCGAAGAAAAAGATGTGGAAGATTTCTACAAGACGCGCGTGCTGCCAAGAGCGGAATCGCGAGGCCAGACGCCGCCGACGTTTGAGGCCGCACGGGAATTTATCCAGGAAGCGCTCGTGCAACAAGCGATCGATGAGCAAGCCGAGCGGTGGTTGAGAGAAAGCAGGTCGCGTATTCGCGTGGAAACCCTGTTGAGCGAGAACAAACCATGACCAAGGAATCGCGCTGGCGGAGGATTCTTTGGGTGGAGCACGTCCTGTGGGTATTGGGGACGTGGACGCTGCTGGGAATCGCGCTGGCGATTATCGCCGTGGGGAGCGGATTGGCAAACCCGCTGCTGCGCCGCGCGCTGATTCACCGCTTGGAGGCCCTGACCGGGGCGCGGGTGGAAATCCGCACGGTTGCGGTGGAATGGTTTTCGCTGAATGCCACGGTAAATGGATTGGTGGTGCATGGCAAGGAACCGGCGAGCACGGAGCCGCTGTTCAGCGCGGAGCAGGCCCGTGTGGGACTGCGCATCGATTCGTTCTGGGGACGGCGCGTTGGTTTGAATGAACTGGTGCTGCAATCACCGCGGTTGCATCTACGGGTGGAAAAGGACGGCAGCAACAATCTGCCGACGCTGCAGCGTCCCCGTGCTTCGCGGGAGACCGCGCAGGAAACGCTGCTGGATCTGCGCGTGCAACGGGTGGAAATCAAGGATGGCTGGCTGCTGTATAACGACATTAAGAAATTAGTGGCGGTGGAAGGTGGCGGCCTGCAGCTCCAGTTGACGCGTGGCGGACGGCCGGATCGCGGTTTGTACGTCGGCACGATGCAATGGGAGTCAATCGAATTGGCGCGGCGGCGCGATGTGCCGGTCCCGGCAAACCTTTACGCGAAATTCTCGCTGGGCCCCGGGGGCTTTAATTTGGAGCAGTGCGTTTTTGATCTCGGCCGCTCGCACGTGGACATGCAAGCGCAAGCGAAGGACCTGAGCGGCGGAGAGTGGACGTATCGCTACCGCGGCTGGCTGGACCTGCTGGATTTGCGCGAAGCCCTCCGCACACCGGAAATTCCCCTGGGACGCATCGATTTGCGTGGGGAGGGAGAGCTGGCGCAGGGCAAGCTGACGGGCAAAGGCAGCTACGCCGCGGACAATATCAAATTGAGTTTCGAGGATTTCCACTCGGCGAACCTGAGCAGCCGTTCGAGCTACGTTCTGGACCCGGAAGGAGTGGCGCTGCCGGATTTTGCGGCCTATGCGCTGGGCGGGAGCGTGAAAGGGCGCATCAACATGCGTTTCGACGGCGTGAAATTCCGCGCGGAAACGAAACTGCAGGACATCCGCCTTTCCGCCGTTGCCCCGGCGATAGACCATGAGGGTTTTCCCGTTGATACCCTGCACTGGGATGCGGTGCTTTCGGCGGACACCGTGGAAACGTGGCACGACAATTTCCGCGACTTCGATATTTCGGCGAAAATGCATTGGGACGAGCCGGACGAATTAGCCGCCGGACACATTCCAGTGACGGGTGACTGGAAACTGCGCTACCGCTATGAGCCGGACATTCTGACTCTGGAACAATTGGATTTTGAAACTCCGGCATCACGCGGTTCGATCACCGGGGTGCTGGATCCCAAGAATTCCGCGCTCGATGTTCGGCTGGATGTGGGTTCACTTGATTCATGGAACGATTTCATCCATGCCATTGCGGGTGACAAACCTGGTACGCCGGAAGCGGCGGTGCGCATCGGCGGATCGCTGCAATGGATTGGGAAAATAACGGGGCCGGGCGGCGGGCCGCAATTTCAGGGGCACTTTCACGGGGAGCACTTCCGATACGACAATATTGCGCTGGATTCGCTAGACGGCGATATGACCTATTCGCCGGCAGAACTCGTAATCACCACCGGGCGAGCGCGGCGCGGCGTGATGGAAGCTCAAATCGACGGGCGCATGCAATTGAAGGATTGGGATTTTCTGCCGGACAACGAGTGGAGCAGCGACATCAACCTAGAGAATGTGCCCATGGAGGGCCTGGAGCAGTTGGCAGGCTGGAAATATCCACTGAAGGGATTGGTAACGGGACAATTCCACGGACGAGGCACGAAAGCGGAACCAGCGTTGACGGGATTGTTGGATGTGGCCGATGGGGATGCGTATGGCGTGACGTTTAATCGCTTACGCGGCCA
>CAYOOS010000137.1:0-9632 GCA_964405585.1 uncultured Acidobacteriaceae bacterium
TTCGCACCGAAGTGAAACAATTGATCTGACACGTCTGCCGGATATGGGCCAATCAAAGGCAAAAGAGGGCAACAGCGCTCCATGGTAGTGATCTAAAATCCGATTCAAACTATCGACCCCTCCGAGCGCTTCCTATGTTTCAAAGTAAACCCAAAACACCATCTCGATTCGTGAGGTTCGGCGCCAATGGTCACCCATCACGATAATATTCGCCGGGAGTGTATAGAAAGGGACAGCGCGCAGGCTTGATAACGACGAAAATGTGGCGATCGAAAACGAGAGTAGGCGGTACGTAGGAAGGCTTGAATGTCTACTCATCTTTGGTAGATAGGCGAAAGGTCAGGAGTTGCGATTGCGACATAATCGCGATGGGAAAGTGAAATTGGATCTCCCAATGAGTGAGAGTTCAGTTGGGGCTACGTGATCGCGGGCATTACTCGCAGGAGTAAAAAGTTGCAGAAATCCCCAGTACGTGCTGGCCCGGTGAAGGTTTTTATCGCCGACGACAGTCAAATGAGCTGCCAGCTAATAGCGGCAGCGGTGCGTCGAGGCCGCTATAGGACTCGGGTGATTGGCTTTGCGACAAACGCGGCGGGAATTCGCGAAGGGCTCGGAAAGTACGACGCCGACGTTGCGGTTATTGGCGCTCGATTGGAGCACGAAGACCTGGCTGGTTTTAATGTGACACGAGAGATAAGGGCTTCGAACCCCAAGCCCAGTGTCGTGCTGTTGCTCGATTCCAACAAACCGGCGATGGTTGTCGAGGCATTTCGCGCCGGCGCCAGCGGCATATTTTCTCGCGATCAATCGTCTGAACTGCTGAGCAAGTGCATCCACGCGGTGCACCTGGGGCAAGTGTGGGCTAGCAGCAAGGAACTGCACTTTCTGATCGAGGCCCTGGGACCGACTCTTCAAATCAAAACCAATGGTCAAAAAAGATCAGACTTGCTGACGAAGAGGGAAGAAGGCGTAGTCCATTTGGTCGCCAAAGGTCTAACCAATCGTGATATTTCTCACGAGCTCAATCTGAGTGAGCATACCGTTCGGAACTATCTGTTTAGGATCTTCAACAAAGTGGGGACTTCAAATCGGCTGGAACTCGCCCTCTACGCCATTGATCGGAGAGATGGCGATGATCAGCGGAATTCAGTCGTTACCATGAGTGAACCGCTTTTAGGCGAACGTCAGCCCATGTCCCACGGCCGGAATTGATTGTTCGTCCTGCTTCGCAAATCCCATTTTTCAGTCCCTTCCCATTCTGAATAACCAACAATCTCCGGTTTTGAAGAGCGGCTCGGGGTGGGACATAACTCCGAACTAATCATCCTAGTCATCTTCGTGCTGGATCGCCGGATTCCAGAAGTCGAGTTTCATATAAAATAAGTTACTTAACTATATCGTATTTCTCCAGGCGCTACTTTCTGTCCGCATGGTCACACTTGCCCACTTCGGAGAGGTTTGGCTGGGGGAAAAACTGTGCAAAACAAGACACTAAGTACATTCGTACCTAACGTGAGCCGATCGTCGTCTCTAGACGTCCTTGATCATTCTCTGATGACATTCCTTCTCTTGTGCGTTCGCGCCTGTGCACTTAATGTGCAACTCGACAGATTAGTGGGGGTGATTGTTGAATCTTGGGCGCCCAGCCAGAAGGACCCTTCGATTCCTGTTACAAACGGGAGTTACGTTTCGGTGGACAAATGGGGACGGGCAGAGTCGACACGGCGAGGGCCGCAGTCGAGATGTCAGTGAGCACGGCGCGTTTGTATTTGCGCCCGTATGTCCACCGGTCGGAACGAGCGTCGCACTCACGATTGATCTGGAAGGAATCCCAGATGAATTCGGCCCACTTCCCGTGAGGGTCGCTGGCGAAGTCCTTAGGGTTGAGCAATCCCCGGCTGAAAGGGGAATGATCACGAACGGATTTGCCATTGAATATTGAGGAGATCGCCTCACAGGAAACCGAGGCGGGAACTCCCAAGGATTTGGGCGGATTGAGACAGCCAAAAGATATTGCGGTCTGCGTCAATTGCAGGCACGTTTTGCGGGCATAGCTACAGTAAGTACAGTCGTATCGGTGGCTTACAAGTTTCTTACCTGTAAGTCACAGGGCGGAGCTTCATGCTTTTTGAACCCAAACTTGCACTAGAGAATCAAGCCTATGCGCCATCCTGGTACGCGATCTACACACGCCATCAGCATGAAAAGATGGTGGCTCAGATCCTCACTGGAAAAGGATTTGACACCTTTCTGCCGCTTTATTCTGCCACTCACAATTGGAAGGACCGGACCAAAGTACTCTCATTGCCCCTGTTTCCCTGTTATGTATTTCTCAAAGGGGGCATTGAGCGTCGGCTACAGATTATTACGACGCCGGGGATGTATGGACTTGTGTCCAGCGGAGGCCAGCCAGCAGCGATTCCAGAGGTCGAGATCGACGCGATTCGACGAGTTGTCGAAAGCGGCGTGGCAGTAGAGACGCATCCCTTCCTGAAATGTGGGCAATGGGTAAAAGTTAAGTGCGGCCCCTTGGCCGGGGTCGAGGGGATCCTGTTGAGGAAGAAGAACATCTCCCGACTAGTGCTATCCGTTGAGATGCTAGGTGCCGCAGCCGCTATCGAAGTTTCAGCCTCTCAGATTGAAGTATTGAACGCCCCACGCCAAAGGAATTGCAGCAACGGGCACGGAGAGGATTCGCGTCACACTCGAGACTCCGCTGTCACCTTCTAACGGTAAACCACAGAGATCTGCGGCAATGCCAGGGGGATTAAAACACATCGGGAAACAAACTGACGAGTCGAGGTGAGGCTTGCAAGCGAGGAGACTATGAGAATGCGGTTGTATTTACCGGCGGTACCATTGCTAGTTTTGTTTTCGATGCACGTGCGTGCCCAAGAACCGGCGCGAAACAATATCGACAGCGAGAACACCAAGGGGATGGTCGCGCGAGATGTCGCTTCGCCGACACCGAAGTCGGCGACTGATGATCCCAACTACACCATCGCCTCCGAAGACGTGCTGGTCGTTGACGTTTGGAAAGAACCGGAAATCTCCCGCACCGTGCCGGTGCGCAGAGATGGCAAGATTTCCCTCCCATTGCTAAACGATGTGCAGGCCGCTGGTTTAACTCCCACGCAGCTTAGTTCAGAAATAATGGACAAGTTACACGCGACAATCGTTCATCCCCAGGTGACCGTGATCGTGGCGCAAATGAGTAGCCAGCGGATTTACATTTTGGGCCAAGTAACTCGCGGGGGAGCCTATCCCCTGGTGCCCGACATGACAGTCGTGCAGGCCCTCTCCATCGCAGGGGGACCCACCCCATTCGCTAAGTTGAAGAAGATCTACGTCATGCGCGCCGAGAATGGCCAGGATAAGATTTTCCCGATCAACTATAAGCAAGTGGTTAGTGGGCACCTGTCTCAGCAAAACATTCATCTACGGCCCGGCGATACGATTGTAGTGCCATAGGGAGAAACATGCTGAACCCGATTCGCAATCATGGTTTGGTGCTGCTTGCAGTGATCCTGTGTGCGCCAGCACTCGGGGCGCAGGAGACCGACCCGGCCAAGAATGATCCGCGCGAGCAACCGGCCGCACCATATCCAGCTCCTTTACCGGCAGGGAGCACCAGCGTCTTGGCCTTAAACTCGCCTGACGGGTCAGATACGGATGTTCAGGGAGGGGGCAACAATCGACCATTGAGTGGTGTGCAGGAGCCGACTCTGGGCCCCGCTCTGGGAGCCAGCAACTTCCTTGTGCCGAGCATTAACGTAATGTCACAGATGTCCACAAGTTCTTCCTCGTCAGGCTATGGCGAGCCGACCGCTTTCAGCTACCTGCTGGGTACGCTTGATTTGAATCGCGTTTCAGAACGTTCCGAACTTCTCCTGCACTACACGGGAGGCGGAATGCTTTCTTCCTACGTCAATTCAGCGATCCAAGACTTGGAGTTCTCTTACAACTTCAAATGGCAGCGGTGGTCGCTACTATTCGGCGACCAGGTCAGCTACCTTTCAGAATCGCCATTTGGATTCGGAGGTGTCGGAGGCCTTGCATTTCTGAACGGCGATTCTCAGTTGGGTAATTTTCTGAATGGGTATTTGACTCCCAATCAGACAATTCCAACGATTATGGTTCCACGATTGAGCAATACGGTAGTCTCGCAGATCGAGTACAAGTTGAGCCAACGTTCTTCGTGGACGGCCTCGGGTTCCTACGGATTGCTGAATTTCTTCGGCGCGGGCTTTATCAACAGCACGGCCGGCGGCTTTCAAACAGGTTACAACTACGCTCTTAGTCCGCAAAGCTCGATGGCGGTGATCTACCGCTTTGATGACTTTCGGTATACCTACCTTCCAGTGGGGGTAGAAGACCACGTGGTGGAGATAGGCTACGCGCGCTACGTGACCGGAAGATTGAGTTTCCAATTCGCCGCCGGACCGAGCTTCATAATGCTCCAGGGGGTGCCGGCGGGCTCCGCCAACAGCCTTTCCTGGGCTGTGGCGAGCTCGCTGAATTACCAGCTGGATCGTGCAAAGTTGCTGATCAGCTATGACCGTTACGTGACTGGGGGAAGCGGAGTGCTTTTCGGGGCCCAAACAGGACAAATAGAAGCAACCATGGAGCGAAGACTGAGTCCGAAGTGGAATGGTTCGGTCTCCATGGGTTACGCGACCAATCGCGGACTGATACCGGCTGTTGCTGCCTTGAGCACGCAAAATTACAACTCCTGGTATGCCGTGCTTCGATTCAGTCATCAATACCGGCCAGGAACCGCCTTCTTTGCCAGCTATGGCGCCCGGCTGCAGGCCTTGAATGGCGCCACATGTGGCACACCAAGTTGTACAACGAACTTCGTGAGTCACGAGCTTTCAGCCGGTTTCAATTTTGGCCTACGTCCAATCTTATTCCGATAGAGGGCGCGAGAAACACGATTTAGCATCGAATTCAGGCTGTTAGAAGCAAACGTGGCCATAGGGCGACACAAAGTTATGCCCTCTTCGTTATGACGAGATGTCCATAGAAAGGCTGGCGATGTCTGACAAACTAGAAGAGCGGGTCCCACGCGGCTGGGAAGAATATTTCGCCATCATGGTGCGACGGCGCTGGTGGATTTTGCTGCCCCTCTTTTTGTGCTGGTTGGGGGTGTGGGGAGTGAGCTGGTTCTTGCCTGACACCTATCAGTCCGATGCGCTAATCTCAGCGGAACAGCAGAAAGTGTCCGACCAATACGTCATGGAGAACGTCAACGTAAATCTCCAAAATCGTCTGCAAAGCACGACACAACAGGTTCTCAGCCGCGCCAGCCTGCAGGCAATCATAGATCACTTCAAGCTCTATTCAACTCCTCCTCGATTCAGCGGGTTTTTCAAACCCAAGGATCCAGTCGACGAAATGCGAAGCGACATCAAGATTGAACTCGTGGGGTCGCCGGGATACCGCGGAGAGTTTGTCACCTTTAAGATTCATTACTCGGCTGATACGCCCGAGCTTTCCCAGCAAGTAAATACTGAGCTTACGTCTCTGTTCATCAATGAGAATGTGAAGGCGCAACGGCAGCTTTCCGAAAATACCACGGCCTTTCTAGACAACGAGTTGACCGACGCGCGAGCCAAAATGGAGGAACAGGAAGCGGAAGTTTCCGCCTTCAGGGCCAAACACGTTGGGAATCTGCCCGGCCAGTTGCAAAGCAACGTCCAAATTCTGGCGGGCCTGCAAGCACAGCTGGCAAGCACGCAACACGCTTTGGACACTTCGAAGCAACAGAAGATCTATGTGGAATCGCTGCTGCAGCAATATCAATCGGCGCAAGCTAGTCTTGGCGGGGACTCGACAGCAGTGTCTACGCAGGCCTTAGATAAGGAACTGCAGGATCTGCGCATTCAAATGCAGAGCCTGCGCACTCGTTACAATGATGGTCATCCTGACATCGTTGCGCTCCAGGATAAGATCGCCAGGACTGAGCTGCTCAGGAAGCAGGCCGAAGCGGAAATCGCTTCGAATCAGCAGACCGGCAAGACGGCAAACACAATTGACTTCTCTGCCGCGGAAGGAGTGCAGCGCGGCGCACCCACTGCAGTCATGCAGCTACAGAGCCAGCTCAAGGCCAACCAATTGGAGATCCAGAACGAGCAAGAGCACGCGAAGGATCTTGAGTTACAAACTGCGGTGTACCAAGCTCGCCTGAATATGACACCAGAAACCGAGCAAGAGCTGGCCATCGTCTCTCGCGGCTATGATGAAGCCAAATTCAATTACAACTCCCTACTTCAAAAACAAACGCAGTCACAGCTCGCCACGAGCCTCGGGCAACAGCAACAAGGCCAACAGTTCCATATCATCGATCCGCCAAAATTGCCCAACAAGCCATCCGCTCCAAATCGTTTCCTGATCAGTCTTGTCGGTTTGGCTTTGGGAATGTGCCTTGGCGTGGGCATTGCCGGCTTTCTTGAATTGACCGACATTCGCTTCCGCCATGAGAAAGATCTGGAAGGACTGCTCCCTGCGCGCCTGCTCGTCACTCTTCCCCAATTGAGCACTCCCCGAGAAGACCGGACGCACCTCATTGTGCGCTACGCCGAATGGGGTGTTGTGGCAGTGATGGCTCTTTTGATACTCACGGGCAATCTCTACACCTATTACAACGGGTAAAGGAAGGTCAGACAGAAGTGTCACGATCTTGATGCGAAAACCTTTCTCCGTGGGACGCTACAGCGAGGCGCAGCCAGACGCGCGCTGCAGCATTCCCTAGTGGAAAGGCAACTCAGAACCAGGAATGGAAACCAAATGAGCCGACTATTCGAAGGGTTGACCAGAGCAAACATTCAGCGAAGCCAGCCGGATACTGTTCCGCCGGATATGGTTCCAACTGATCTGGTTTTACCCGAACCGGCAGAGGCAACGGAAGCGCCGAGAAACGTCATTCCGAAGGTGATCGGAGCCACCGCAAAGGTTGAACCCAAGAAAGCGTTTGGGGCCGACAAGGACCTATCGATCATGGCTCAACCTCCTCCAGCAGCGCGTTTAGTTGCGTGGACGGAACCCAATAGTCTGGGTGCCGAGAAATTTCGAGCCCTTGTCGTTCGCCTGGATCACATGCGTAAGCAACACGAACTAAAATCGGTGCAAGTGACCAGCAGTGTAATCAACGAGGGCAAGACATTCGTGTCTGCGAATCTTGCGGTGACGCTCGCCAAGTATTCCGGAGCCAAGACATTGCTGATCGAAGGGGATTTGCATAGGCCGACGCTGGCATCGCTGTTCGGGTTGAAGGAATTGCCGGGGCTTGGCGACTGGTGGCTCGCATCAGGCCAGGACATTGCACGCTTCCTGATCCACCTTACTGGAACGGGCTTATGGTTTCTTCCAGCCGGAAAAAGCTGTGACCGGCCCTCCGATATTCTGCGTTCAGCACAAATTGCAGCGGCCTTCTCCGAGTTGACAAGCCTATTTGATTGGATTGTGGTTGATTCCACACCCATGCTACCCGTCATCGATGCCAACCTTTGGTCTCGAATGGTGGACGGTACGCTGCTGGTCGTTCGCGAGGGTGTGGCGCCGCTCAAAGCCATAAAAAGCGGCTTGCAGTCTCTCGATCATCCGAAGTTGATTGGCGTGGTGGTCAACGGTGCTTCCGAATTTGGCAGGACAGATTACGACGGGCAGTATTATGGCGCACGAAAATACGAAAACGAGCGCCGGGAGAAACTGCGATAGCCTGGAGCCGATCGTGGGATTGGCCCATTGCCAGCAGGTCCAAGTTTCCTCCGTTATGCCAGGACCACTTTTCAGCGTACTCAAGCCAAAGCGCGTGCGGGGCCGCAGCCCCAATTACTGAGAATGAATTGCTTCAACATTCGCCTCAACTTGTCTGATTGAATCGAGCTAGATGGCCAACTTAATATTTCCGATTCTCAATCAGATCCTAAGGCCGAACGCGAGGGGAGGTGTGCGCACCTTCGTTGGGGAGAATGTGTTGCCCGTTAAAAGCATGGAGAACGGCTCGGGTGCCTTCGGTGATTTAACTTGGGGCAAAAATCCATGGGCGGAAATGTCGCAGGCGGCAACATGGTTCGCCATCCTTTTGCTATCGGCGTTGGTGGTGATTCTGTATGCGCCGGTACTCAGCATGCTAGCGAGACAATGGTGGATCGATCCAAATTATGGTCACGGCATGTTCGTTCCAATCTTCGCGGCCTACGTTCTTTGGCGTGAGCGAGAGCGTTGGAACGTACTTCCTCTCCGCCCGAGCAATTCCGGTATTGCGATCATGGTATTTGCCATTGGGCTTCGGGTTCTTGGTGGGCTGGGTGCAGAGGTGTTCACAACGCGGTTGTCACTGCTGATTCTGATTATTGGATCCGTGATGTTTCTGGCTGGTCGCCGCGTATTAGGAGCGATTGCCTTTCCGATCGGCTATCTGGCATTCATGATCCCCTTGCCGGCAATCGTCTATTACCAGTTGACATTGCCCCTTCAATTGCTGGCTTCCCGATTGGGTGCAGGCGGTCTGGTGGCGCTTGGTGTTCACACGGTGCGGGAGGGAAATCTGCTCATTCTTCCGAACTGCACGCTCAATGTTGTCGAAGCATGCAGTGGAATTCGCTCCCTGCTTTCCTTGGTAGCCGCCGTTGTTGCCTACGGGTATTTGGCGGAGCCGAGTTCATGGAAACGAACGGTGCTTGCTCTCGCGGCTATTCCATTTGCGATCGTGACAAATGGCCTACGCCTGGTCGCAACTGGTCTTTTGAGTTTTTCCTTCGGACCTTCCGTGGATTCCGGTGCGGTCCATTTGGCTCTTGGCCTAAGTTTCTTCGCGCTCGCTTTTTTGTCGATTCTTCTTATCCACAGAATGCTCTGCCCACGTTCGAGAGATAAGCGCGCCGCAGGGGTGAATTCATGACGATTCCACGAACGTCCGTGGCCGTGGTGCTCCTGCTGGGGGGAATTATGGCGACGCATAGTTTCAGAACGAATGGTGCCCCCAAGCTGCAGAGGCCGTTGAGTGAATTCCCCACAGTCATTGGTTTTTCCCACAGTGAGGATCGGCCATTCGAGAAGCAGGTAGAACAGGCAATCGGCGCTGATGACTATATCAACCGGGCGTACGTTGGAAGTAGCCCTCCGATTGAACTCTATATTGGCTACTACAGAGATCAACGCTCAGGGGACAGGATTCATTCTCCAAAGAATTGTCTTCCGGGATCCGGATGGGAATCGGTCCACTCCAGCCGTCTCCAGATTGGTTCCGTGGACGGAGTACCAGTTGTCGTAAACGGATTCCTGGTGGCACAAGGAGCCAAGCGGGACATGGTCCTGTATTGGTACCAGTCACATGGGCGAATTGTAGCGAGCGAGTACCGTGCTAAATTCTGGCTGGTTGCTGATGCGTTGAACCATAGAACTCCCGATGGCGCGATGATCCGCATCTGGACAACGGCCGCAGATGGTGAAGCGACCGCTCAAGCCCGCGCGATCGACTTCGCGCGCCAGGTCTACCCCAGTGTCGCCGCATTGCTGCCAGAATAACCGGCAAATCTGGCAGGTTCTGGCTGCCAGTCCGCATTTTGCGCCGATCACCCGGTAGGACCGCAGTCTTTCCTAAATACATCGAAATTCAAATCTTTCCC
>CAYOOS010000138.1:0-5230 GCA_964405585.1 uncultured Acidobacteriaceae bacterium
CCACAAGAAAACTCAACGACAGAATGCCGAGAGCGATTTTCAGCCACGGCGAGTGCGCGAAGCTGTTGAGGGATGTCGAAAACGTCCACGTCTCGTAGATCAACAAATGCGTTAGAAAGAGGATCACTTGGAAGATGGCGAGAAACGCAAGCAAGCCGGCGCGTATTTTCATATTTGATTAGATTCGCCAGCCTCCCCTTCGTGTGCATTCGATTTTCACCCGAAATTAAGGAGAGGGGTGTGCGGAAAGATTTGCCGCCATCCGGCATGAGGTGTCGGGGCGGAGGAGTCGCGCATGAATATTGAGGAGAAAAATGGTGGAGGCGGGGGGAGTCGAACCCCCGTCCGAAAAGCGCTACGCCACGGAGCCTACATGCTTATCTCAGTTCCGTTTGGTTCGCCTTCCGCGCTTAGAACGAGCAAGAAACGCAGCCGGCTAGTCCGATGGTTCTCGCCCAAGCCTTACGGACCGAAAGGCTCAAGCCAGCTCACTGTATGACGCTTCTTACCGGGCCCGTGAGCAAAGCCCGGGGAAGCGTGTGCTTAATTAATTAAGCAGCAAGTGCCAAGTTGTTGTTGGCAGTTCTAGTTTCCATCCTGTTACGGGCGGGTGGGCCCCGGCATGCCTCCGAGCCGCGACAGCTTCCGTCGAAACCGTGTCGCCCCCTGAAGGCCCTATTTTAGCACGGTGTGAGTTTCGTGGCCTTTGGCGTCACGTTTTTGGGGCTCTGCCCAACTTTCCATCCCTGGAATAGACGGGCATGTATGCGACTAGCACTCAGGCCAGAACCACAGCGTTATAAACCATATGGAGGACTACCGCTGGCCAAAGCCGGCCGGTTTTCTTGAAGAGAAGGGCGTTGGTGGCGCCTAATAGTGCAACGGGTAACCAGGAAAGGGGAGGATGATAAATGGCAAAGAAAGCGGCACTGCCAACTACCGCGTGCCAGCCGCCCCACTCGCGATCCAGAGCCCTAAAAAGAAGGCCACGGAAAAGATACTCTTCCGCGAACGGAGCGAAAGCTATTGCCATGACGGCGTAAGAGGCTCGCAAGCCGGATACTTTCGCCATCTCCTCCTGGGATTTGCGGAGGATTTCGGCACTCGCGGGGATGTGCTGTAACACCGCGAGATAACCGTGTGCCAACAAACCAAGCAGCAAACCTCCGGCTACTCCTGCGAGCAGAGCGGGAATGGACTTTTGAAAATCGTAACGGCGCCACCAGGCTTCCGGTTTGCTTTCGGTGCTTGCCAACGGAGGCCAATACCAGACGTCTTTCACCGAAACGCCGCGTTCGCTGAGGAAATTGGCCACTCCGATTGAAACGATTACCGCGCAGATGGCATAACTAATGGCTTGCGCGACAGCGATGTTCTCGCTTCCGGCAAAAGCTATCACTATGCCAGTGAATACGGCTCCCACCTCGACCAAGATGCTGATGGAAACCATGGCGTGCATCAGCGTGGGAGGGGGAGGGAGTTTTTCCGACCACGGATCATACAGATAAGGCAGACGAGCGCGAAAGTTTTGCCACATTGCGGCGGCGGTGATGTACGAGTAGACAATTCCCATGATGGCGATGTGCCATTGCTGGGTTAACACGCCGATGGCGAATGTCAGCATGCCGAGTTGTGCGGCCCAGCGGCGGCCCCAGGGGATTTTTTCCTGCTCGCCGGATTGCGACGCCACGGTAACGAGCGTGACCGTTTTTTCGGCCATGCTGCGTCCAAAAAAGAACCAGCCGATTCCCACAAGCAGGATCTGCCAGATGTTGGCTGGGAAAAGATAAGCGGCGTAAAGGAGCACCAGTGCCACCATTGCGGTGGAAATCATGGACCAGAGCCAGGCCTTGGCCTTCAACAGACTCTCCAGGCCTCTGGGCCACGTGAGCGCAATCCACAGGGCGGTTCCTTCCGACGTGAGGGATTTTGGCCCCAGTATCCAAAGGAAATAGGTCCCGAATAAGATCGCAGCCCCACAAAGATAATTCCACGCGCCTTCCGCATGAGAAAGGATTCCACGCAAGTTAAAGACCTGAACGCTGGCGACAGTCAGCGGAATGAGGATTGTCTGGACGATGGCGCTGCGATCGCGAATGAACCAGAGAAACTCTTTGCGGTAGAGGGGTTCCCTTCCGAAACGGTTACGTCCCTTCCTTGGCTTGGAAGGAGCAGAATCAGCCGCGGCAAAATTGCCGCTGAGGCCTTGTTGTGCGCCCCATACGCTGAAGCGAACCGCGCCGGCAACGGTCATACCAACGATGATCCAGTTTGTGAGCATTCCCGAAAAGAATGAGAAGGAACCGTCGGCGTGACCGCCAAGGAAGAACCTCAACCAGGGCCACGGCAAGAATGTGAAGAGGCCGAGATACTTGCCGAGCGCGGCGACGATTTTGGGAATGACGAAAATACTCACGAAGATCAGCATCATGGAGGCGTAACCCAACCAACTCATGAAGCCGATCATTGCGCCACGCGTGCGCGGTGAAAATCGCAGAATCACGCCGATCTCCAGCGCTTTTCCCAAACACGCGGCTGCAATGGTTAAAGGAATGCCGATGAGTAAGGCGGCCAGAAATCCCAGCTCCGGGCCGTAGACGAACCCGTACAGAAAACCCGCAAACAGCGGAGCGCTCCAATAAATGGGGTTTGCGGCGATTGGAGACAGCATTTCGGAGAGAAAAACTGCTCCAGATGGCACTGGGTGCGTGAACAGCCATTCCCACATGGGATGTCTGCGGCGCTGAAGATCGAGTTCGAGACCTTCGCCCTGGAAAACCAACATTATGGCCCACCAGAAAAGGGAAACGGAGCCCAGCATGGCAGGGAGCGCGCCTGATTTTGGGAGGGCGGTTAGTCCGGGAGCGGCGTCACCTTTTGTGATTAGATTGCGACTCCCGTGGTCGCGCAATTCATCTCGAAGTTTCTTTTCATAAACTGCTTGTGTCCCGCCATATTTCGCGGCCATCTCTTTGGCTTCAAAGGAATAATTAATATCCGGAGCGCCATTCGGGTTCGCATAGTACCTCGCCCAGACCACCGCTTCTATGAACTTTTGGCTAACAACGATTTTCCCGAGGCGCTCGGCTGCCGCGCGTTCGCCGGGCACGA
Organism: uncultured Acidobacteriaceae bacterium; assembly: GCA_964405585.1. Lineage (GTDB taxonomy): Bacteria > Acidobacteriota > Terriglobia > Acidiferrales > UBA7541 > Acidiferrum. Next base: position 3,112 of record CAYOOS010000138.1, read on the forward strand.
CGGCCGTGGCAAGACTTCGGCCACCGCGCAAATGTACTTCGTCGCGGAGTTTCTGCTCGATGGCTGCTGGTGACCCACCGTACATCTCAGCGATTTGTTTGGATTCAAATGAGTAGTATGCATCAAGGTACTGATCGACTTTTAAATCGTATTCAGAAGCCGCTTTCGCTGCATCCAGAAAACTGCGACTGACGACAATCTTGCCTTGGCGCTCGACCTCGATCCGTTGGCCGTACTCGACGGCAATGCTGACGAAGTATGCGACTCCAACGTTGAGAATCACCATGAACAACACGGCGAAGGCGAAGCCGACACTGCTCCAGTCCGTGGAACTCTGGCGGCCACTCCGTTCGCGCAACAACTCTTGTTGACGGACTCGGCGGCCCGCCGCGCGCTTTCGTGCCGCGCCAAGAAGAAGCCGAACCGTTTTCCAGAAGCTCGGTGGCGGAGGCAGCTCATTGCTCATGATTGTGGGGGTCTGGCGGTCAATTTCAGGAAAATGTCTTCCAGGCTGGCTTCACCGAAGGTGGAGCGAAGTTCTTCGAGAGAACCATTCGCAACCAGCTTCCCTTCGTTGATGATGACCGCATGGGAACACAGCTTGGTGACGTGATCCATCAGGTGAGTGGAGAACAGGACGGTGGTTCCTTGCTTGGCCGTGTCGAAAATCAGGTCATAAAAGAGGTGCGTGGATTCGACATCCAGGCCGTTGGTGGGCTCATCCAGGACCAGGAGCTTCGGTTCATGCAACATCGCCAGAAGCAATCCCAGTTTCTTTTTCATTCCGCGCGAATAGTCCTCGGCATAATTATTGATGTCCGAGGCCAGGCGAAGTTTTGCGATGAGGGGCGCAATGCGAATCATTGCGCGGTCCACATCAAGGCCATGCATTGCCGCGCTGAGTTCGAGCACCTCCTGGCCGGACAAGTAGGAATAGAACACTGGCTCGTCGGGTAGAAATCCGATGAGGCGTTTGACTTCCACGCGTTCCTCGAAGGCGTCGCGGCCGTCGATGAGCAGTTTCCCCTCGGTTGCCTTCAGAATTCCCATCAGGAGCCGGAAGAGAGTTGTTTTACCGGCACCGTTGGGACCCAACAAGCCGCAGATCTGACCAGAAGGGACAGAGAACGTCACATTCTTGAGAGCTACCTTGGGGCCGAAGGATTTCGTGACGCCGTCAATGTCTACCAGGGCAGGGAATTGCTGAAGACGATCCTCGGGAAGAGGAGTGAGAGAATTGTTCGCAATGTTGAGATCGCTGTCGGACATGATTCGGTGCGAATCGAAAAACTAGTGCCTGATTATGTACTTGAGCATACGACAAAAATTTCAAATGCAGAAGCTGAAGATGTCTTGTGAGCAAAGTTACAGGAGACGCCGAAAGGATTTTCAATAATGTCGCGAAGATAGGGTTGAAAACATGGACTCAGTCTGGATCCTGTTCGAGCAGGGGGTCGGGAGGGTGGGTGGGGTGAGTCTGCCCTTCGTGAATGGGGGCGGGGATGAGGCGTCCGGCAAAAAGATGAAAGAGAAAGACGGCTACGAGACTGCCTGAAATTGCGAGTACCGACCAGCGCATGTCTGTGTGCGGGTAAAACAAGGCGTAGAGCACGAGAACCCAGAAGGAGGTGGTGAGCATGGGGATACCGACGGCGATGAACATGGTCCCCGAGAAGCCCGGGAGATACCATGGAAACTGGTCGTGTACGGACCTGCGAGCCCACCAGGAAGTATCGATTTTTATGCCTAATCCCTCTGCGAGGGGCAACTCTCTCTCCTGCGCGCCGTGCCGGTGGCCCAGCCTATAGAACTCGGCCAAGTGTGAGTCGATAGAAGTGACGCCAGGAATGGACTCCAAGAGGCGCAAGTACGCACGCCAGAATTGAATGACGCGGACGCCGCGGAAACCAAGCGAAATGGAGAAGAGCGAAAGCGCCAGGCCAAAGAGAGACACGATGAAGCTGATGTTGCGGGCCGTGGTTGTGGCGGAAGTCGTGAAGGCGAGAGCGGTGGCAAGAAAAGCCTGCACGGTGGAGAAATTGTTCATGCGCGCATAGAGAATATGGTCCTCGTGATACAAGCGCTCGAGAACCTTGTGCCAGGCCTGCTTCGGGTCAGG
>CAYOOS010000138.1:5240-9632 GCA_964405585.1 uncultured Acidobacteriaceae bacterium
TCGGACTGTAGCTCATCGAACTTTAAGCAGCGTTTCCGTGCAATCTGCGTTCTTAACGGAATTGTACATGGATATGGAGCGAGCCCTAGTTTTTCAAAGCAGGCGTGTCGCGTTCCAATGAACAGGCCCTGGAGAGCTGGGCTGGTTCTTTTTCAACTTTGAGGGGGCTGGTCCAGCACTTCGCGAACTTTGGTGGCGAGTGTGGCCGGGGTGAAGGGTTTCTGCAGAAATGCCACGCCGTGCTCGAGAACGCCATGGTGGACGGTTGTGTCGGCGGTATACCCCGACATGTAGAGGATGCGAGTTTGCGGACGGCGTTCGGCGACAAATCGGGCAATCTCTGTTCCGCTTACGCGCGGCATGACCACGTCGGTCAGCAACAGATGGATTTTACCCTTCTCTCGCTTGCAGATCGTTTCCACTTCCTCGAAGTTCGAGGCGGAGAGCACGCGATATCCCCGCGACGTCAGTACCAGGGCCGCCAGTTCGCGCAACTGCTTGTTGTCCTCCACCAAAAGGATGGTTTCGGACCCACGCATCTCCGACGCTGAAGGCACTTTCCTGCTGGCATCATCTGCCGTTTGTACAACACGCGGGAAATGGATTTTGAAGGAGGTCCCGCGGCCGGGTTCGCTGTAGACCTCAATGTATCCACCACTCTGTTTCACAATGCCGTAGACGGTGGAGAGACCGAGCCCGGTGCCTTTTCCGGACTCCTTGGTAGTGAAAAAGGGCTCGAAGATGCGTGCGCGTACTTCCGGGTTCATGCCAACACCCGTATCGCTGACTGTCAGCCGCACGTAGTCCCCAGGCACAACATAAGTATGTTGGGTTCGGTAGGTATCATCGAGCCGGACATCGGCCGTCTCCAGGGTGAGGAGCCCGCCTTTCGGCATGGCGTCGCGTGCGTTCACAGCGAGGTTCATCAGCACCTGTTCGATTTGGCTGGGATCCAATTCCACCAATCCGAGGTTTTCCGCCAACGTCGTTTTTACCTCAACGTCCTCGCCGATCAGCCTGCGGAGCATTTTGTCCAAATCGCTTACGACCGTGTTCAGGCTCAGTTTCCGTGGCTGAAGGACCTGCTGCCTGCTGAAAGCCAGCAATTGCCGGGTTAATGAGGCTGCCCGTTGCGCCGCGGAGCGGATCTGTTCAGTCCTTTCACGGGACACTGCTGTGCCTTGGTCGGGTGATTCCAGAAGCAACTCCGTATATCCGGTGATGACAGTCAGCAGGTTGTTGAAATCATGCGCGACGCCGCCGGCCAGCCTGCCTATTGCCTCCATCTTCATCGCCTGGCGCAGTTGAGCTTCCAGAGCCCGCCGTTCGGTAATGTCGGCAATGGAACTGAGCAGATGTTTGGGTGCATCTCCGCTTTCAAAGGCGACCCGGCCCTGCTCACGCATATTCCGGTAGGAACCATCGTGATGCCTGACGCGGTAGTCGAAATCAAATGGCTCGGAGGTCTCGACGGCGCGTTCCATGGTGTCGAGGTACCGCTGAAGATCATCCGGATGGATTAGAGCGCGCCAAGCTTCCGTATTAACGGCGAATTCCGCCGGGGCATATCCCAGAATTTCTTGCAACGCTCCGCCAAAGGTTGTGTGTTTGGTGACCAAGTCACAATCGTAGATGATCTGGCCGCTGGCGAGGACAACAGCGTCGTAGCGGCGCTTCCAATCCTCGATGGCGAGGCTGTTTAACTTTGTTTCCGTGATGTTGATCAACGTACCTTCGAAGATTTCAGTGCCGTCGCGTTGCTTCTCGGTACCAGCATTTTGCACGACCCAGATTGTCGAGCCGTCCTTGCGGCGGAAGCAAGTCTCGCGTGGCATTGGAGGACTACTACTGCGATCCTGCTTGATCCTGCTTGTACGCTCCGCCGCGCCGCCAAAGTACAAGGCTTCCATTGGAATACGCAGCAACTCCTCGCGCGTGTAGCCAAACATAGCGGCGAAAGCAGGGTTGCAGTCGAGGAGCTTACCCTCAATCGAGCTGCGGTAAACACCAGCCATGTTTCGTTCGAACAGGGAGCGGTACTGGCGCTCCGAGGCGAAGAGGGCTTCCGTGGTCAACCGCTGGCGCCATTGGGCAAGCGCAAGACGGACGTTGAAAAGGATGATGGAGAACATGAGGCCGGCAAGGCCCAGAACAATCTGCTCCCGCCCCACGTCGTGAATCTTCACCAGCAACATCACTGGAAGTATGAGAGAAGGCAGGTAGGCGAAGATGACACCCGACAAGCGTTGTTTCTGTGGTTGTGTTTCTTCTTCTTCCGGGGTTTGCCGCCACAAGCTCGCCGCGAAAGCAACAAGACAGAAAGGAATAGACCACGCCAGGTCATACCAGACATCTTGATTCCCAATGGACGCGGATTGTGCGCGATTCCCGATCCACGTTGTATATGCGAAGACTGCCACGATTGCGGCCACCGGGAGGTACAGACGCCGCATGTAGCGCGAACGGGAGAGAATGGCGCGAGCGAACAAACCCGCCGCCAGCAATATATTACGCGCGAGAAGCACCTGATCTTCCAGCGGGCCCACCACTTGTTCGCCCTTCGTCAGCAACGGGATGTAGATGACGAACAGATAAATGACGAGTATCAGAAACAGAATCTGGACGGCGTCAACGATTCCCTCCCAGTTGATGCTGTCCTTGAAGGTGTCGTCCGAAACGAATATGGTGACGAACATAGGCGCGGCGGAGAAAAAGAAGATGAGGAGTGGAGCGATCGAGACACCGGGGATTCCAAGATGGTTAAAGTCATACATCGTGATTGACTTGCCAAGCGACCACAGGACAAACGTGATGCTGGTAAGCTGCCAGAAAGGCCGGGCGACGGCGAACGAGCGACGGCTGGCGCTGAAGCACACAATTGCGGCAAAGAGAGATGAAGCCAGAGTTAGATAATCAGAGAGAACACCGACTGAAGACGAATGTGCAAAAATCAGGAGCGTGGCGAGGTGCGCGACGATCAGCGCAATTGCAGCAATGGACAGACGCGTAAGCCGAAACGTCGTCCCGGCCAACGCGTTTACGAGTTTTTCCGCGACCATTTCGCTAACTTTACCGCAATATTTGCCCGCCAGCGCAAGGAAAGTGCTGCAGTTTCGACTACAGAGATACCATTCCGTCAATTTAGCAAGCAGCGTTTCTCGGAACTTAATTATCTGAGTGATATCAGAGGACTTCCCAGCAAGGATAGGACATCGGCCGATGATTGCCTGCACCCAAGGCGTGTCGTAAGATGCACGCCGAGTGAGCGTTACCCTGGCAATTCTTTACAGTTCGGTCCGGGGCCTCTTCGTCAGCGGAGGGATTGAGGATGGCGGAAACGAAAAACGCGCAGATTGACAGGCAGGACGAGTGATGAATCGGAAAAAAGCAGCCGCGGTGATGTGCGTTTGTGTGGCGCTGGCGGCGCTTGCGGGCGGGATGTGGAGGGTGTCCGGCGCAGCGGCGAAGGGAACGGTGGCGGAGGAAGGGCAGCAATTTTTCCCGATGGCGGTATGGTACAGCGGCGGAAAAGCGCGAGCGCCGATGCTGGAGGAGGTAAACGGGGAGTCAGCACGAGTGTGGAAAGAGGATTTGCTGAAGATCAAGGGGCTGGGATTCAACACCGTGCGGACCTGGGTGGAATGGAATGTGGGCGAGCCGCGCGAGGGTGAGTATCACCTGGAAAATCTGGATTTGCTCTTGCGGTTGGCCGATGAAACGGGATTGAAAGTGATTGTGCAGGTGTATGTGGACTCCGCGCCGGAATGGGTTGGGGCGAAATATCCGGAAGGGCGGTATGCGGCGCAGGACGGGCAAGCGATTCCTTCGCAAGCGGCGCCGGGATTTTGCTTCGACAATATACATGTGCGCAGAGCGGTGTTGGGATTTTTTCAAGAGGTGGCGCGGCACGCCGACAAAAGCAAAGCGTTTTACGGTTGGGATTTGTGGAGCGAGCCTGCGGCATTGAACTGGGCGCGCGTGGGATATAAGTCCGAGCCGATGTTCTGCTACTGCCCGGCGAGCATCGAGCGGTTCCGGGAGTGGCTGCGGAAGAAATATGGAACGCTGGAAAAGTTGAACACGGCGTGGCACCGGACGTTTACGGACTGGAAGCAGGTTGAGCCGCCTCGCTATGGAACGATTCTGACGTACACGGATTTCATGGATTGGCGGGTGTACTACGGGTACAAGCTGGCGGAAGACTTGAAGATGAGGAGCGAAGCGGTGAAGGCGATTGACGCAACGCATGTGACGACGAGCCATGCGCCGAATCCTTCGCCACTGGTGAGGACGCTGGCGGATCCGTACGACCCGACGGACGATTTCCTGATGAAGGATTCAGTGGATTATTTCGGGACGAGTTTCTATCCGAAGCTGACGGCGGTGGAACAC
>CAYOOS010000139.1:0-9604 GCA_964405585.1 uncultured Acidobacteriaceae bacterium
AATTCTGTTGTGCTACGGATTCGTTGGGCCGGTGGCGCAAAATATGGCGAAAGCCACGGAAGATGAACACGCCTATTACCACGTGGTGCGCGTGGTGATCGTGAGTTTCATCAAGGGCTCGCCACCCATCATCGCCGTCGAATTCGGGCGCCGCGCGATTCCGGGGCACGTGCGGCCGTCGTTCCAGGAATTGGAGAAGTACATCAAGGGCGGCGGAGGCGAGGCTCCCGCGGGCGCTGCGCCCACCGAAGCCGCTGCTGAAAAGACCTGACCCTCATGCCCGCTCCTCCACCGATCATCATCAAGAAAAAAATCAGCCATGGCGGGCATCACGGCGGCGCCTGGAAAGTGGCTTACGCCGATTTTGTGACGGCAATGATGGCGCTGTTCATCGTGCTCTGGCTGATGAACAGCAGCAAGCAGATCCAGGTGGCGATTGGCGGCTACTTCAAGGATCCCACCGGCAGTTCCAAGATGGTCGGCAGCGACATGGTGGGCTCCGGCGAGAATTTCATCGTCACCAAAGACAACATGCACGAATTGAAAGAGCAGCTTCAGAAAGCCATCCGCGAAGTGCCCAATTTCGACAAGCTCCAAAATCACATTGACATGACGGTGACCAACGAAGGCTTGCGCATCGAGCTCACGGAATCCGCTACGGGAACTTTCTTTGATAGCGGCAGCGCCAAAATCAGCTCGGATGGCAGCGGCATGGTGAAGCTCCTGGGTCAGGAACTCAGCAAGCTCCCCAATCATCTGGCGATTGAAGGGCACACGGACTCCAAGCCCTATCCACCGGGCGCCCCATACGGCAATTGGGAATTGTCCGCGGATCGCGCAAACGCAGCCCGGCGGCTGATGATGCTGCAAGGAATGCGGGAAGATCAGGTCACTCAGGTGCGCGGATTTGCCGACCAGCGATTGCGAAAGCCCGATGCTCCTCTCGACCCGTCCAACCGCCGCATTTCGCTGATTGTTCAATACATTCAAAAACCCACGGAAGTTTCCCCAGTTGCTTCAGCCGAGGAGGGGAAAGCGGGAGCCGCCAAGACAGGCGGTGAGGGCGGCACAAAGGGAGCGGAAAACAAAGCATCAGGGGGCGAAGCCGAAAAGAAGAAATGAAGCTCAAATCGACGTATTTCCTGCACACCCCACGCGTCGCTCAATCCTCGCATCAGGCCAGCTAACCATTTATTTTTCAATCTGTTAGAGCATCCTCAATGATACGCAACTTTGCCCCTCCTTAGCCTCATCTAAATGATTGCGAGTGGTTGAGAATATGGGGAGTAACCCGGGAAACTCCTTGCCCCGTTCCGGGTTTATCCCAACGGGGCTCTGCTGCGATTTTGTCGCTCATCGAATGGGGGATGGCGCAACGGCTTAGGGAGAGAGTCCCTCAGCAGGATCACCCAACTGATCCCGCCGGCGCCTGAAGGGGAGCCGCCGACCTGGCCCAGATGGAACACCACAGGAAAATACATGCAAAAGGAGAAAAGGAAGCGATGAAGAACCGGAACGCATGGATTCTTGCAGTGGCGGCATTTTTGTTGATGGCAATTTCCACCAAAGCCCAGGGTAAATTCGAGATATCTCCATTCATCGGGTATGAGACCTCCGGTTCTTACCCACTCAGCGTGATTTCCACCGTTGGTGGTGGCTCCTCGGCGCTTGTCGATAACTTGCGCGTGAACGATTCCCTGGCCTTCGGTAGTTTTCTGGGTTACAACCTTTCGGAAAATTTCCAATTGGAATTTATGTGGGATCGCAACAACACGTCCTACTCCGCACACGACATCACCACTCTGGAGTACTTCAAGGCCTACGATTCGGATATTGATCAATTCCAGTTCGGCGGGCTTTATATGTTCCGTGGAAGCGAGCACAAACTGCGGCCATACGCAGCCGCCAGCCTGGGCTTCACTCATGATTCCAACAGTAGCATCGCCGCCGCGGGAAGCGTCGAAACAGCCACGACTCCGAACCGCACGGCGTTCGCCTATAGCGTGGGCGGCGGAGTGAAGTACTATCTCAACCGCCACGTGGGTTTGCGCGGAGATATCCGCTTCATGCCGACGTACGGCAGTTCCTCCATCGGGCAGTATTGCGATCCGTTCTACGGCTGCTATAACGCGAAGGTGCACAATTATCTGGACCGCGGTAATTTTGTTGGCGGCGTGATCTTCCGCTTCTGACGGGAAACTTGACGCACACTAAAAAGAAGGGTCGCGAAATTCTTCGCGGCCCTTTCTTTTTTCCGTTTCATCGCAACGGAGCGTTTTACCTGACTGAAGCTATTGAGGTGGCTTTTCGCTGGGCATCACAAACAGCTTTTCGTCCACCGGTACATTCTGCTGCACCTGATCGATTTGAATGGTGAAACTCGCATTGGGCCGCGTCTGGATCCACTTGTAGGGAATCTTCACTCCATCGGTTACGCGGTAATCCGCGTAATCAATTTGCAGGGGATTGCGCCCCAGCGGAGTCACCGTATACCGCGTCAAACGCAGCAACAGACCGTTCTCCTGATCAAAATGGAGGCGCAGGTCGGGCTTGCCCGTTGATTTGGCGCTGACGAGGATCGTGGGCCGGCCGCCGATGTCTTCGCCGGGGCGTACATGAAACTCCTTGTAAAGTTCACGGATTTGTACGGGGAAGTGCAGTTGGGCGTCAATGCGCGCGCCTTCCGCTTCCGCTGACGTCATGCGATGCATGTTGTTGGGCATGGCCAGCCAACCGGCTTCACCGTTAAAGGCAGTCACGCTCTCTCCACGCGGATTGTGCGCGATGGAAACTCGCTTCTCTGGGACTTCCGCATAAATGTCGATAGGATATTCCGTGCCGAAGGCCGCAAGCTTCCCCTTCTCCACGCGCGTCTTGATTTTGTTGACGGCATCCGCGCCACCCACAGCGGCCAGATACTTATCCAACACCTGATCGGCGGTGGGTAGGCCGGCGTGGGCTTCGCCCTCCTCATCGTGAACATGTTCGGGCTTGGCAACGGGTTCGGCGGAGAGAATGGGGATTCCGACGGGGTGTTCTGCGCCGCGATGGCAGGTGTAACAGGTGACTTCAATCTCCCCGTTGAAATGAGACTTGTTCAAGGCCAGCTCCATCTCGATCATCTTTCGAGCGGTCTGCTTTGTTTTCTTGTCGTCCTTGTCCATGGCGTGTTCGACGTGGCAGAAGCTGCACTCGACTCCCAGCGCGGACGCGATGAATTGCATCGTGGGTATGAGTTGTTCGGCAGGAATGCCCTTCAGCGCCTGAATGTTCTTGAACTGCTGCTCCGCGGTTTTCGCCTGTTCCGCGGTGGGGGCGGCGGCGTGCTCCTGCGGACGTCCGGCGTTCATACCGCCGGCGAACAGAAAAATAACTGCTGCGGACAAAACCAGCATCGGTGCGTAAATCTTTAGCTTCATCATGGCCTCTCCGAGAGTTTGTGAAGGATCAGAGTTGAAACAAGGATTATACAGAGGTCTGGCCTATACGTTCACGTCGCATGATCTGCCGGCCCGGCCAGATCGCCTCGCTTCGCAAGCGCGGTAATGCGGTCCGCAGCGCGGTACGCCAGCGCCTGAATGGTCATTGTGGGCTGTCCGCGGCCCGAAGTAACCAGGCTGCTGCCGTCGCACAGGAAAAGGTTAGGGACGTCATGGGTGCGATGGTCTGCATTGATCACCGAGGTTTTGGGATCGTTGCCCATGCGGCAGGTACCCAGCAGGTGCACGATAAATCGCGTTTCGTTGATGGGGGGATGCCATTTTGTTTTCGCGCCCGCAGCGTCCAGAACTTCCATCGCGCGTTCCGCCATCCACGCCATCATCTTCATGTCATTGGGATGGTCTTTATAGGTCATGCGCAAGGCGGGCAGGCCCCAGGCGTCCTTCACATCCGGGTCGAGGGAAAAATTGTTGCTGGCAACGGGCAGCGACGTTGCGTGGCAAAAAATCTCCATCGTGCGCGTGAAATTCTGCTGCAGCGCCTTCTTAAACTCTCTTCCCCAGCGTGGCGTATCTGGTGGGAGGCCGTTCATCGCGAAGGTCACCGGAGTGAAGTCAAAGCGGGCATCGAGCCCGCCACCGCCGTAGAAACCCAGCTTCTTCGCGTCCAGTTCGTAGAAATCATGAAAGATGCGGCTGACTGCGGGGCCTTTGTAATCATTCAGCGGTTCGTCAAAAACGCCATAAGCAATCGCGCCGCTGTTGGGCATCAGATACTTGCCCACCAAGCCGCTGGAATTCGCCAGGCCGTTTGGAAAGGCCTTGCTCGCTGAAATCAGCAGGAGCCGCGGAGTTTCCGCTCCATTGGCGCTAACAATAACCGCCTTGGCTTTCTGCAAGTGCGCATTGTGGTGCGCGTCAAAGTACACGGCTCCCGTGGCGCGTCCATTCTTGTCCGTGGCGATCTGGTGGACGTAACAGTTGGGGCGAACCTCGCAGCGGCCTGACCGCTCTGCCATGCGGATCACCGTGGCCAGCGAAGAGGATTTTGCGCCCACTTCACAACCAAATCCCAGGCAGAATCCGCAATTGACGCAGGCGCTCCGTCCTGGCCGCGGCTGCGAAAGAATCGCCATCGGCGCGGGAAACGGGTGATAGCCCAATTTCCGCGCACCCCGCTCGAATACCACGCCGGAACCTTTCACAGGCAGCGGCGGCATGGGATAAGGCTTCGAGCGTGGCGGGTCGAACGGGCTGGCTCCTGCCAAGCCCGATACGCCGATTTCCCATTCCACCTTGGTGTAGTAAGGCTCCAGGTCGGCATACGTAATGGGCCAATCGGAGAATCCAGTGCCCGGAATTTCGCCCACCTTGCTGCGCTCGACGAAATCGATTTCGTGAAAGCGCCAGAAATTTGCGGTGAAGTGCACGCTGCTGCCGCCAACGCACCGGCCATACATCACGCTGGGTTGCAGCACCGCTTTTTCGGATTCCGTCCGGCGAAAGGTGACCGGCTGGCGCTTCGGATTGTTTGTCAACTTGTGGTTAAGGGATACTTCAATCTCATCGTGCGTGAAATCGGCTTCCGTCAGGTATGGCCCCTGCTCCAGCACGACGACGCGAAATCCGTTGGTGGAAAGTTCCTTGGCGAGCACGCCGCCCGCCGCCCCCGACCCGATGATCACAAAATCCACTTCATCCGACGGCCTGTACGTAACCTTGGCCTGGGTCATTTGGTTTCCGTTTCCGGCGTAGCTGGTTGCCACCCAGGATAGTCTTTGTCGTAAAACCCAAAAGGCGGCGAAAAAATGTGCGCAGGGTCTCGCCCGATAACCTTCCAGCCCACATAGTCTCGATTGCCGCCAGCTTCCGGATCCACCAGGAATCCCGCCAGTGTGTGAAACCGGAGTGTCTCGGCAAATGTCGCGTTCGACGCGCCACCCAGCCTGCGGCGCGGGCGTTCTCCCGATTGCGACTCCTCGTCCAACTTTGCGAAAAGCTTTTCTTGTTGATCGGGCGTCGCGGCGGAGAATCGTTCCACGCCGGGAAACATCTCGCCGGTCATTTTGCGAAGATCGGCAAGGCCCTGTTCGTACACGGGCTTTGCATCAGTGGCGAAAGTCTTCAGGGCTCGATCGATGAAATAGACCACGCCGGCTTCGCGCGCTCCGGGCAATTCGTCGCTGGGGATGATTGCTGAAGAGAGAGCCTCGATTTCCTTTGCCTCTTCAGGTGTCAGTACCTCAAAAGCCGGCGCGGGATTGGCCTTCGCGGCTGCATGAGCGTGTTGCGCCGCGGCGAGGATCCCCGGCCATTGCGCGGTAATCCAAGCAGTTCCCGCCGCACCGCCTATCCGCCAGAGAAAATCGCGGCGGGCCGATTGAAAAGTTTCCATAAGCTCCTTAGTGACTTGAGCAATCTACGGATTCGCCTCGCCTTCGTCAAGCACTCTCTCGGGCTCCTTCTCGCGAGTGGGGGAGGAGAGGGCCGCGAAACCATTGCCCGGCATTTGGTTATGGCCGCCGCCTGCAGTATTATTTCCCCTTGGCCTAATCATGAATACATTCACAGGCGCGATCGGCACCGGGGGTAAGTGGCTGCTGGATCGCATTGTCACGGCGCTGGCCGCCACCGGAATCAATCCTAACCTGCTCACCTTTCTGGGCCTGCTGGTCAACTTCGGCGCGGCGGCAAGTTTTGCGGTCGGAAATTTCCGCACCGGCGCCATTATTATTTTCATCGCGGGCTTCCTGGACATGCTGGATGGACAAGTGGCGCGGCGGCAGAATCGCGTCACGCCCTTTGGCGCTTTCTACGATTCCACGCTCGACCGTTACGCGGACATGGCGCTCTATATGGGCTTGCTGGTGTATTACAGCGTGAGCGGCCGCACCCCCTACGTGGTGCTTGCCGCGGTGGCCACGGCGGGTTCGGTAATGGTGAGTTACGCTCGCGCGCGTGCGGAATCCCTGATCCCATTGTGCAAGGTCGGCTTCATGGAGCGCCCCGAGCGCCTGGTGCTGCTGATCATCGGCGGAGTTTTCAACCGCATGGGACCCGTGCTGTGGGTCATCGCCGTAATCTCCACAATCACCGTCATTCACCGGATTTACTTCACCTGGCAGGAAACCAGGGCCGGCCGCATCCTGCCGAACCTGAGAACCAATCAATAGTTGCTCTCCACTTTCATTGTAGCTACAATGGATTCCAGGTAGCTACATGCGCAAAGTTGGCAGCCGTGAATTCAAAAACCGCATGGGCCGTTACTTGTCGGCCGTGCGCAATGGGCAATCCCTGCTCATAACCGATCGCGGGCATCCGGTTGCAAAGCTGAGTCCGCCGGAGCAGGAAAAACAGAGCGAGGAATCCTTGCACGACCGGCTGCGAGAACTGGAAGCGCAGGGTTTGATCCGACTCGCGAAGCGCCCCCTGAAGAGCTTCAGGGCCGTTGCTTCGCGCGGAAAGTCCGCTTCTCAAATGATTATTGAGGATCGTCGCTAGTGCTCTACGTGGATTCGTCCGCTCTCATCAAATATTATATTCGAGAACCGGGAAGCGATGCCGTTAAGAGGAAACTCAATGAGGCCTCGCTCCAACATCCAGGGGTTTTTATCTCGGTGGTCGGGTACGCGGAGATCCTTGCCACGTTTTCTCGCCGCCTGAGGGAAGATCCGCAATTAAAGAGGCAAACCGAACTCCTCCGGGAGCAGTTCCGCGACGATTGGTTGTTTGAACTGACTGGCGTCGAATTGGCTGCGGGTGTTCTCGAGTTCATTCCCGGACTTGTTGATAGACATCCCCTGAAAGGTGCCGACGCCATTCATCTGGCATCCGCGTTGTGGTTGAGGGATGCTCTGCGGCTCGGCAAGAACTTTGGGCCGGTTAGTCGGCAATTGACGTTTGCCACCTCCGACAAACAGCTGAAAAATGCTGCTTCGGCCGAAGGATTGGATGTATTTGACCCCCAGCACAGGAATTAGCGGGACGCGTTTTCAGACAGTTTTAGCCAGGCTTCCACTGGGCCGGCGATTTTTTCGCGCACCAGTTGCTGCAAGGCGGGCAGATCTTCCTTCCTCATCCCTGCAGTTTCAATTGTTTCGTGGATGTGCACGGTAATCGTTGTGGGCCGCAACATCCAGTCGCCTGTGCGGTAGTGATGGAAGGAGCCGACCAGGCTCACGGGCACGATGGGCACCCCGAGTTGCTGCGCGAGGCGAAAACCACCCTGTTCAAATTCACCGATATGACCATCGCGCGTGCGCTTGGCTTCCGGGAAAATAATCAGGCTGACACCGGAGTGGATCGCCGCTTGCGTTAATCTCCACAGCCTCTTCAGATCCTTGGGCGTTCGCGTGTCTGGCACGGGCACGTTGCCAAAGCGCTTCATTAACCACCCATAAATGGGGATGCGGAAGTGGGATTCCAGTTCCCAGCCGCGCACGAGTTGTGGGATGGCGCAATAGAGAAGGAACGGGTCGAACAGATTGACGTGGTTCACCATGAAAAAACAGGTGCGTTGGGGATCGAAGCCGGCCACGCTTTGCACCCTTACCCGGGCGCCCGAAAAAAAAGCGATGCGCCGGCACAGGCCCCGTTGCAGCCAATCGTGTTTTCGGGGATCCAGAATCAGCGCAAGCCCAATCAAAATGGGGACGGCAATAATGAAATGCAGCCAGCTCATCCCCCAAAGAAAAATGCTGCGAAACACCTCCCAGGTTCTCTTCATACGTAGACGTCCATCGCCCCGGGCAGGATATCGAGTGTTTGGCAATCCAGGGTGACGATTTCGCCGTCGATCATCACGTCCACGGGCGCGTCCAGAGCAAATTCCACGTGCTTCACGGCACGGCGTTCCGCGAGGGGGTGATCGGTGTGCGTTCCGTCATACAAACGCGGCAGCATCTTCAGGAGCCCCAGTCTTCCAATCGGCCCCCAGCGCACGTATTCGATCAGGCCGTCGGTCGGATCCGCCTGTGGTGCAATCATCATGGTGCCACCGGTGTACTTGCTGTTGTTGAAAGTCAGGAAGAGACATCTCCTATCGTCCCAATTCGCATCTGCGTCGGCTCGCATCCTGAATCCACGCCGCTTCAACTGCACCACGCGCACGAACACGCCCAGGAGATAGCCCAGGTGCCCAAACGGTTTAAAAATCCGGTTGGTCAGCGCACCAACATCGGCGGTGAAACCCACGCTTAACAGATTGAAAGAATAAATCGTTCCCGCGGCATGGCGCAGGCGCAACAAATCCACGTGGCGCTTGCGGCCCGTGAGTAGAGCCTCGATGGAACTTTCCGCGCCGTTCTTCGTGAAGTCGCGCAGAAAGGAGTTGCCGGTGCCGAGTGGCAGGAATCCCAGTTCAATTCTCTCGGTCAAAGTCTCGCGGCCGAAAACCCCATTCAGGATTTCGTGCGCGGTGCCGTCTCCGCCAACAGCGAGGTACCTGCGATAGCCCTGTTCGTAGGCTTCGCGCGCCAGTTGGATGGCGTGGCCGGGCTCGCTGGACGCAATCACGTCCACGTGCAGCCCGTTCTTCCGCAGGCGAGCGAGTTGCGCCCCGGCAAGCTTCGCCGTGCGCCCGCCGCCCGCCGCTGGGTTTACGATGGCAAGAAATCTGTCTTTCACGGTTCTTCCGGTAAGGGGATTCTACCTTTTCCAGGGCTAAATCGGCAGAACAGCATGATTGCGGTCCAGTGCGCCGAGGCGCTGCGCCAGTGTCTTGCGGATGAGCTTCATTGACGCGGTGAGCGGGAAATCCTCGTCATGGACGACAAGGCCATGCACGCGCTTGTAGTTGATCAGGCGGTTGTTGCGCGCGGCGATTTCGGCGCGCAATTCGTCCGTGAGCATCTGGCCGGGTTCCAGATGAATAACCAGCACAAGTTGTTCGCCAACCATGGAGCGCTGTGGCCAGACGTAGTTGGCCGCAAACACGCAGAACTCCTTCACCTTCAATCCTTCAAACGCGTTCTCCACGTCCTCGGCATAAACATTTTTACCTTCTTCGGTCACAATCATGTTTTTCTTGCGGCCAAAGAGTTGTAAATGGCCGTGTCCATCGAAACGGCCCATGTCGCCGGTCATCAGCCAGCCATCCACAATCGCTTCCGCGGTCATTTCCGGCTCGTTCAAATAGCCCGCCATGATTGTTTTGCTGCGCACAG
>CAYOOS010000140.1:0-9394 GCA_964405585.1 uncultured Acidobacteriaceae bacterium
CGCACTGGCTCCCGTGCAGCCGCAGATGACTATCCGGCGCAAGGATTTGATCTCGTGGAACGGCGACTGGCAGTTGGGGCTGACCAGGGTCGGCTTCATGTCGCAAGTTTCGCCGGATGGGCAGTATGTCCTGACCACATTCACGGGACCGGGACTGGACTTGCAAGGTTCTTACTACCTCTCGAATTTCAAAGACTACCATTTTCTCCAGGTGTTCTTCCCAACGCGGGGAATCCTGAGTTGGTACAGCCGCGCCAAAGGAGAGCGACAGCCTTTGCCGGGCGCCGATGATCTTGATTATGTGCAGACCGACGGTGTGTGGAGCCCCGACAGCAGCTACATCGTTTTTGCGCGAGCCAAGGAAAAGGAGCCCTATTCGATATCCCAGCAGCCCGCAAAGTATGCCAACGATCCAAATGAGACGCAGATCAAGTACGACCTGTATCGTATTCCGTTCAATGCAGGGAAAGGCGGGCGGCCACTACCGATCGAAGGTGCGTCCGGGAACGGCATGAGCAATAGCTTCCCCAAGGTATCGCCAGATGGCCGATGGATTGTATTTGTGCAGAGCCGGAATGGCCAGTTGATGCGGCCCGACAGCCAGCTTTACATCATTCCCGCCAAGGGCGGTGTGGCGCGGCGCATGCGATGCAATACCCGGCTGATGAATTCATGGCACAGCTTTTCGCCCAATGGGCGCTGGCTGGCATTTTCCTCGAAAGTGCGATCACCGTACACGCAGCTTTATCTTACGCACATCGATGCGAACGGCGATGATAGTCCGGCGATCCTGGTGGAGAATGCCACGGCGGCAAACCGGGCCGTGAATATTCCTGAATTCGTTAACATCCCCAAAGATGGTCTGCTGAAGATCGATGCGCCCGCAGCCGACTCTGTTCAGATCTGCGATCACGCCGCTGAATTGACGCGCAACGGAAAATTCGCGGAAGCGCTCGCGGAGTGGAATAGAGCGGTGGAAACAGATCCGGAAGATGAAGCAGCGCGTAACGGACTGGCCCTCGGCCTGGCCAGGAACGGAAATTACGAAGAGGCGGCGACAAACTTTCGTAAAGCGACGGAGCTGAATCCGAAATTTGTGGAAGCTTACTATAACTGGGGAGAGTTGCTGGAGCAGATGGGTAAGCGCGACGAAGCGATTGCGGAATGGTTAAAGGCAGTGGAGGTGACGCCGGGTTACGCCAAGGCGCAATACCGGCTGGGAGATGCTTACTACCAAATGGGAATGATTCGTGAAGCGCTGGCCCATTGGCGGAAGGGGATCAGCGTGGAGGCAAACCATTTGGCAGTTTTGAATCAGGTGGCCTGGCTGTTGGCAACCAATCCGGATAATTCCATCCGCAACGGAGGGGAAGCCGTCGCTTACGCCGAGCGGGCACTCGGGTTGGCAGGCGGGGAGAAACCAGAAATTCTCGATACGCTCGCTGCGGCTTATGCAGAGGCAGGCAGGTTCTCGTCGGCTGCGAGGACCGCGCGGCGTGCTTTGGTTCTTGCGACGCAACAGAACAAGCAAGAATTAGTAGAGGAGCTGAAGGCGAGGGTTGCGCTGTACGACGGCGGCAAAGCGTTCCACGCCGAAACTGAAAGCACAACGCCAGAAATGCGGATGAAAAACTAGCCGCGTTTCGTTGCCACCGGCCGTGCGTTGCTATCCGTGCTGCCTGGATTCCTGTTGGTCAAAGTAACCGCCCCTGGCATGGCCATCACCGAACTGCGGATCTTGAGTTCCGTTTCCAGCAGGATGCGCTTGGGTTTGTTTCGTAGACCGTTTATCCGGTCCAGCAGCAACCCGGCCGCGGTGGCTCCTAGTTGGTAGTCGGGTTGGAAGACAGAACTGAGAGCGGGACTGGTGTATTCACAGAATTCGAGATTGTCGAATCCCACCAACGAAATATCCTCAGGGCATCGCAAACCCAGTTCATGGACGGCGCGGAGCACACCCAGCGCCATCAGGTCGTTGCAGGCAAAGATGGCGGTGGGACGCGGCAACATGCGCAAGAGACGTTTAGCGGCCTGGAAGCCGCTACGGGTATCGAAGTTAGCTTCCTGAATGAACTCAGTAGCGAGCGGCAAGCGCGCTTCGCGCAAGGCTTTCTTAAAACCGTTCAGCCGTTCCACGGCGTTGGCAAGGAGTGCCGGACCGGTAATAACCGCAATGTTCCGATGCCCGGACTGAATAAGATACTTGCTTGCCCGATAGGCGCCCAGTTCGTTGGCGACAACGACGGCGTCGCCGGTCCAACCTTCTGGACAGCGGTCCAGGCAAACAGCGGGAGGAATGCCCGGTGCGCCAGCAAGGATTTCCGACGTGAGCGTGCTGCCAGCGGCGGGAATGATCAAGAAACCGGCAGCGCGAAGAGAGCGAAGTTCCGCAAAGTAGGAAGCCTCCTTAGCGGGATCGTTGTCGGTGTTACAGAGGATGAGCCGATGAGAGTGTTTGAAGGCCACGTCTTCCGCGCCGCGCACGACACCAGGGAAGAACGGGTTGGTGACGTCAGGAATGATCATGCCGAGAATCTTGGTGCGATTCAGGCGCAGTCCTTGCGCGAGGGCGCTCGGTTGGAATCCGAGGGCACGGATCGCTTCTAATACGCGCACGCGAAGCTTGGGCCGCACCGGCGCAGTGTTATTGACAACGTGGGAGACAGTGCCGATGGAGACTTGAGCACGCTCCGCAATTTGCCGCATTGTAACGTTGGCGCTCATCAGTTGAATTGGTATTCAGTAAAGTCTAAAAGCGCCTCTTCAGATAGATGATGACTGATTTCCGAATGGCTGGTCCCCTTTTACTGTGCGTCCTGCACTAACCGGAATCCCAAAGCCCCGGAACGGTCCATGCTCGGTGCCATCATGAGTAGTTTACCGTGCTCGGTAAGTTTATAGGCTTGCGGAAAATACCAGATCGAGCCTTGCGGTGCGTAGTAGCTACCCCCGCGTAGAACTCCTCCTCGCGTATGCTCGTCGGTGAATTCATCGGTCCACTGCCAGACATTTCCGACAAGGTCCATAACACCGAACGGGCTCGCCCCCTTGGGATGCGTGTCCACGGCATCGGGGCCGCGCATAGTCCGTGACTTGTCCGGCGCTGGGACGGCCGACGGTTCCCAATCGTTGCCCCAGGGGTACAGACGCCGGTCGGTACCCTGTGCGGCATACTGCCATTCCCATTCGTGGGGCAGGCGCTTGCCCTCCCATGCCGCGTAGGCGCGCGCGTCTTCCAAGGATACCCAGGTAACCGGCTTGTTGTCCCAACCTTCAGGATAGGCGCCGTTTTTCCAGTCTCGCAAGAAGTTCAAGTCATCCTGAGGATGATAGTGGGTAGCCTCCAGAAATTTCTTGAATTCCGCGTTGGTGACCGGGAATTTATCAATCCAGAAGGATTTCACATGCAGGGTATGCTCATGATACCGGCGGGCCGAATCTTCCCAAGGGTACTGGACGTCCACGCCCATATCGTTGAGGCCTTCTATCTCGACACCGTTCACCTGAAACAGGAATTCCCCCTCGGGTATATTGACCATTCCCGGCGGCGTGCCGGAGGGTGGTTTTGTGGAAGCGATTTGCACCAGTTGCTGAGGTAGAACAATCCATTTGTCTGGGAGACCGGCCAGAGGTGTGGCGGTGAGCGATTTCATTTGCGCCATAAGGGTCTTGTAAGTGTTCGAGAGAGGCTGCTTAGAAGCCAGCACCGCTCCGTAGTCTTTTGCATCGAGGCTAAAGAGCAACACCGTCTTGCCGGCTCGGCGCTCCGGCACAAGTTCTACGCCGTGGTATAAGTCGTAGTAGTGCATACCTTCCTGAAAAGGTAGCTCCATTTGAGATCCCACGATGTTGTATTCGTTTCGATTAATGATGGTCCAGACCGTTTCGTCACCCAGCGGCCAGCGACTGGCAAATGCACCGAAACGCAGCATGGGGAAAAACGGTTCCCAATCCTGCGAGATGAGAAACGGAGCGACGGCTCGTTCGATTGTAGCTACGCGGCGAGTCGCTTCGCTGTCGTGAGGGGTGATGCCGTTCCAAATCCCCCAGATATTCTCCCAGGTTTCCCAGCCGATGCCGTTGAAGAAGGCGAACTGCAGATCGTCGGTCTTGGTGCGATTCCAACGGTCGGAAATGTTCACCATGTGCCGTGGTTCAAGCCACTTGTAGCGGTCCACCCGGGGAACAATGGGAAACTTATACTGGCCCCATGTCAGCACGTCGTAAGTCACCGCTTCGTCGTGCGGGCCACCTTCGGGCTGGAAGGCGAGGGGGTGACCAACGCGATCCGCGGCTTCGGAATACGCGCGTGGCACACCATCCTGCGTGTCTCCATTGATCCCGTCCGCGCCGATGTCCTTCATGAGATCAGCAATCTCTTCCTGCCAGGACTTCTCGGGTTTCCGCGTGCCCTGGTCCCACATCATCATCGGAAACAAGACGCGGACGCCGCGTTTGTGAAAATCGGAAATCATCTGCCGCACACCTGCCACACCGCCGGGCATGCAACGAATCATGTCGTGCTGATTGCGATTGTCGATGCCCATGTTCGGATAGGTGGGCCATATCAGCACCGCATCGATTCCCCCATAGCGTTTCTGAAGATCATCTAAATAGCGGTCCACGGTGTAATTGTCCGCGATCGGATCGTAGAAGTAGCGGTCCTGGACCATCATCTGCGGCTGCATGAAGCTCGACTGGGTCCATTTCAGCTCGGGCATCGCATAACGCGAATCGTTGTAGCCGATGCGAATGCGCCGTTCGACGCGCCAGTGGATCAGGTCGGCGAGCCATTGCGCGTGCTGCTCCGGTGAGCATGTTTCCCAGCCGCCTTCCCACGCCCCCCTCATCTCGAGACACTTTGGGCCAGGAATCTGCTGCCAATCCGGGTCCCAGGCAGTGCCTGCGCCGGGGACGTACTCGGTGTCTTGAGCAAGGAGCGGGACAGCGCAAAGCAACAGAAGAAACACAACAATGGGGCGGAGCAAGTGGGAATTCACATCATCCTCCAAGGTTTACATCTTGTTGGAAGGCTGCGTCCAGAACAGTCTAATCAGCGGCTTCCTCGCGTGCCAGTCTCGCACGCTTGCGGCGTATGAATGCAGCGAATGCAGGTTGGGAAAGAAGGAGGACCATCCCATCGAGCCGGCGCGCCCCGGCCGATGGGATGGTCCGCTTCCCGGGCTAGAACGTAAGGTGCAGCCCGAACTGGGCGGCACGGGGCAGGTTCTGAGAAGTCGACAACCCGAATTGCGAGCTCGAGAGGTCGCTGATCGGGTTAGTGAGATTCACGCGGTTAAAGATGTTAAACAGGTCCGCGCGGAACTCCAGGCCGTAACGTTCCCACTTGAACTCCTTGGCGAATTGGACGTTTACGTTGGCCATTCCGGGCCCGATGTAGGTATTGCGCCCCAAGTTCCCCTGAGTTCCGAGCGAGGGGACTGGAAACGCCGAGGCTATGGCGAACCCGTTGATGAAGTCACTCCTGTTGCCGGTTTTTACGGTGCCAGCCGGCGGGCGATTTGGCGTGTCATAGCCATAGCCATCCGCGTTGTAGTCACCTCCCGCATTCCCGATGACTGTAGTATTTGCGGGGCATACACCGTTTACAGCGGCGTTTCCCCCTGAGCAGATCGGCACAAAAGGAGCGCTCGTGTAGACGGTGAAGGGCAATCCACTCTGAAGTACCAAGATAGTGGAGAATCGCCAGCCACCGAGAATGGTATTCCCCACTCCCTCATGGAACGGTGAGGGGAGCATGACGAGGCTGTCCATGGTAAACCTCTTGGAGACATCGTAGTCGGAGAGCCCGTGCTGCAATGGGATGTCCAGTGGATTGAATACGGCCTCGCTCGTGTTTGAGTAGGAACCGTTGTCGTTGCTGCTGATGTCATCAGTCGCTTTGCCGAAGGTGTAGATGCCGCGGAGCTGCCACGAATGGCTCATGCGTTTGGTGATCATGAAGCTTCCATAGTCGCCGTCCGCAATGCCGATGGTTCGCCCAAAGAGAATCGGACCGAAGGCAGGATTCAAACGTGTCTGAATGCCATTGTTGATGATCAAATCCCCGGGGAAACGGTTGACATCGGTTTGTACATACAGGTGATCGCTGTGTGACCCGTTGTAGTCTGCCTCAACGGTGACGTTATGTCCCAAGTCCTTCTGAATGGAAAGCATCCAGACGTGCGTTCGTGGCTGATCCACATTCGGCTGCACGCCGGACGTCACCACCGGAATACCTGCGATTCCACCAGAGGGAGTGGTTTGGAACGAGATGGCCGGAATTGCCCAGCCAAGCCCTGCGGAATTTCCTAAGCCGTAAGTGAAAGGATGAGAAGTGTTGTACAAGCCAAACGACGGCGTGGCCCATACGGGCGGATTGGAACGGTTTGGAAAGGACCAGGAGCCGTCGGCGACGTTGTTGTAGTAGAGACCGTACCCGCCTCGGACAGACATCTTGCCGTTGCCGAAGACGTCCCATCCAAAGCCGAGGCGTGGTGAAACGCCCTGCGGGCGGTTTGTTGTGACGAAGGCATCATTGCCACCATGAACTTCCATGGTCCCATTGGTGACCTGTTCCGCGAAATCGCTACCGCTTCCAGGAGTAAAGAAGGGGAAGGGAGTAGTGGAGTTGTGGTAATTGCCCCAGTGACCGAAGTAGTCGTAACGGAGTCCGAGGTTCACGGTGAATCGCCGGGTTACTTTCCAATCGTCCTGGGCATACATTCCCATATAGACCCAGCGAAGAACCTGATACAGATTGTCCGCCAGTGTGCCGGTGGCCACATCCACGGTCGGTCCAGACTGCGAATAGACCCCGTCTTGTGCAAAGTCGACGAGGTTGGCGAAGTTGAAGGAAGGCCGAATGATGGGCGAGGTAAAGTTGTCGTCGTCATGGTGACGGTCGAAGTCGAACCCTGCGGAGACTGTGTGTTTCCCGTGGGTCCAGGTGAGCACATCGTGCCAGTTGAAGTTCTCGTGAACCCAGCCAGCGGGGCCCCACTGTGAGTAATAACCAGCTCCCGTAATGTAAGCGTTGGGAAGCTCTTCGTGACCGACCGCGGAGGGATTGCTCCCGATAGCGCGGTGCACCGTGAATCCAGCCTCATTCAGGAGGTTAGGAGCGAACGTATGTGTCCAATCGATTTTGGCGTAAAAGCCATAGTTGGGAATAATCACCTGATAAATTGGACGCGGATCGACTGTTTGAGAGTCTGAGAAGGTCCGGAACATGCTGAAGAACAAGCGATCTTTGCTGGTGAGGTTGTAGTCCACGCGGAAGTGCCACTGGTAAGCATTGTGAACTGGGCTCTGCGAAAAATAGCCTGTTCCAACGGCTGGCAAGTCTGCGGGAAAGGCAGTGCTGGGATAGAAGCCGGGGTTTTGAGCTTCCACTTGGGCGACGGTAAGGATGTTGGTCAGCGGCGGAGTATTTCCCACGGGCGCAGCTTTGAAGAAATAGCTCGAGAGGTTATTTGGAAAGGTTTGCTCCGTAAACTGCACGAACTGTGGGGTCTCAACGGTGGTGACGTCTGTGCTGGCTGAAGAAGAAAGCAAGCCAAAGGCACTGACAAAGAAGAACAACTTGTTCTTCAGAACCGGCCCACCGAAAGTGCCGCCAAATTCGTTGCGGCGAAACGCCGGAATGGCACGGCAACCAGGCGTGTCCGGCGGGCAGAATTCGAAGATGGTGCGGGCGCTCAACACGTTGTCGGTGTGATATTCCGATACATTACCGTGATATTCGTTTGATCCTGGCTTAGTGAAGACCTGAACCCAGGCGCCGCTGTAGCGGCCCTTGGAGGCGTCAAACGTAGCTCCCGAGACACGAATGGATTCAATCGTGTCGGGTTCCGGGGCCAAGTTCACAACGCCGTCGCGGGAAGCACTATTCATGGACGTGCCATCAACATCGTATTCATTGCTGTCCTGGCGCTGTCCGGCGGCATTGATCTCGTAGGCTTGTTCCTGCTCGAAGCTATCGTTGTTGTTCGATCCGGAGCCCGTCGCACCACCACTCGGCAAACCCGAACCGGTGATACCAGGAGCCAATTGAATCATGCTGGTGTACACGTTTCTTCCCAGCAAAGGCGCCGTCGCGATCGTGGATTCCTCCAATTCGCGCGAGGTATCGCTCTTGTCGGTCTCGACCGCGGCGATGGTTCCGCTCACTTCAACCACTTCGGTCTGGGTCGGCAGGGCAAGAGTTGGATATATCGTTTTCATTTCGTTGGCTTCAAGGTGGACGTCCTTCTGGGTCCAAAGCTTGAATCCCTTGGCTTCGACATCGATGGTGAAGAGACCCTCCGGCAGGGAGAGGATCCTGAAGCTACCACTGTCTGAGCTGGGCGAATACTGACTCACGTGGGTAGCCTGGTTTGTGACGGTGATTTTCGCACCGGGAACGACAGCCCCGGATTGTTCCACCACTATCCCCGTGAAGCCGCTGTTGAATTGGGCATATGCAGGAGCGGCAAAGCCACAAAAAACAACCAGCAGGAAGATGGTGAACAACGCTGCGGATCGAAATCGTGAAAAAAGAATCATTACTGCCTCCTTTGACCTAGAGAGTCACCTGGGGGTCGACTCAATTCTTGGGTTTTGCATCTCTTTGGATTTAGCGGCCTGGCGCAGCCCCTCAAATCGGTCAATCAGTGCCTGAGCTTGAGCTTGCCTTCCTGTGCTGAGATATAAGCGGGCAAGCTTGTATTCCGCTGAGGCATGATTCGGATCGGCGCGGAGACAAGCCACGAGATTCTGTTCCTCAAGTTTGGGAGATTTGTCTGAGTAAAGCTTCGCCAACTGGTAATAAGAATCCGCAAAGGCCGGATCCAGGCGAATTGCTTCCCGAAAAGCGTGCTCGGCCCTGGTCTGAAGCTCGGGATTGGGCGGCATTCCGCCCTGAATTTCGACGAGGACGATGCCGAGGTGGTAATGCATATAATAATTGTTGGGAAATTGGCGTAGGGCTGCGGTCAAAGTGGCTTCGGCGTCTTGCAACTTCCCCGCGTGAGTTTGCACGATCGCCAGGCAGAGTAAGGCAAGACTGTTGTCTTTTTGTTGTTCGCCTGCTTTACGTAAGGTGTCTTCCGCTTCGCCCAAGCGACCGAGGCTTTCGAGGACAACAGCCTTCTGCACGAGCAAGCGATAGGAGTTGGGTAAATTCTGCAAACCGACATTAGCAGCTTCGAGGGCCAGCTGATTATTTCCGTAATCGGCGCAGATGGTGCTGAAATCCAGGTAGTTCTCTTCTTTTTCGGGAGCGAGCTTGGCAGCCTCTCGCAGGGAATCGAGGGCCAGAGCAAATTCGTTATTCTCGCGAGCGACATGAGACAGCAGATTCAGGGTGTCCGCATCGGGATTTCTGGTTGCTGCATCTTTGAGTATTTCCAGC
>CAYOOS010000141.1:0-9385 GCA_964405585.1 uncultured Acidobacteriaceae bacterium
AAAAACATTCGGCGAATTATGCACTTCAGAAAGCCTGCACGCCGGTGGCGTGACGCGACGGCGACTGTAAGACCGGCCTTCAGCCATCGGGCCGCGCGCTTCCGCCCGGGCGTTATCTCACGACTCTGAACAAACGTGCCCAGGCTATCGTAAGTTTTCGAGACGCTGACCGAACCGGGGTAATTGCTGCCGCTGAAAAGAGAAACGCTGGCAAGCACGCCGCTGCTATCGGAAATCGACTGCGACGTCGAGTTGTCACGGGACTGATTGTAATAAGGGCTTACCTGAAAGGAAAGAAAACTGGGGGTGTAATAGGACCCGGTCAGTGTGGCGTTGCCACCAGCAGTGAAGCCGTGGTCGGAGACGATTTGGTTTCCGTAGTCCCCTGTATACCCGGCGGAAATCTGGCCGTTCAAGTTCATGCTGACATCGTTTCCGACGGTTACCTGCGCGGGCATGCGGGTGGCCGCTGCCAGCACCATGAAGCACCAGAAACATGTTGCGCGCCACTTCACAGAACCCCCGCCCTTCCCCCTACAGCACTTCCACCTTTGCCGTTGCCCGGAGTTTTTTGTCCAGCGCAGAGCGAAGTTGCTCGGTCTTTAATTTCTGCAGTTGACCGGTCAGCGAATCTTTGACGTCCTCAAACTTCTGCATGCCCCCCGGATTGTGAGCGATCAGCCGGACGATGGTTAAGGCTTGATCCACCTGGATCAAGCCACTCATCTGGCCCGGTTGCAGGGCCAGCGCCGCGCTCACGACTTGCGCCGGCAATTTGTCGCGATCCACGTTCTTGTGTTCGCCCATCATTACGCGGTAGTCATCCTCGGAAATCTTTTCCGCCAGCAAGCCGAACTCTTCGTAATTCTTGGTTGCCTGGGCCTGCTTCAGTGCATCCTCCGCGCGTTTCCGCGCGTCCTTCAACTGTGCCTCCGTGGATTTTTCCGCAGGCAGGATCGAAATCGTCTGGAAGGAAAAAGATTCGGCCAGCCGGAACATGGCGGGATTCTTTTCGTAGTACGCCTTTGCTTCGGCTACGGAAACAGTGGATTTTTCTTTCACTTCCGCGTTCAAGAGTTCGTCGATCAGCAATGAGCGTCGCACCTTCTGACGCAGCACCTGCTCCGACCCCTGGCACTCCCAATCGATAAAACCTTTGTAGTCGTCGGGGCTCTTGAACTGCTTCCGGAACTCCACCACGGCGTGGTCCAATTTCGCCGGCGTCACCGTCATGCCGCGCCGCTTGGCTTCCTGATACACCAACTCCTCAAAAACAATCATTTGCAGCGCGCCCTTGCGGATGTCCTCTTCCATCGCCTTGGGGAATCCGCCGTTGTGTTGCCGCGCATAGGGAAAAATCGTGAACATCTCGCGAAGCAGATCGCGATCCGTCAGCACCGTGCCGTTCACCCGGGCAACCGGTTTCTCCGGCGCAACTGTCGTTGCATCCGGACTCGGCGCTGCCGCCGTGGCTGTCGGCTCATGAGAAACCGCCATCTGCGCCTTCGCGGACGACCACATCCCCGCCAGCACCAGCATCGTTGTTATCAGCGCCTTCTTCATTGTTCCCTCTACCTGCTTTGCATCTTTGCTTTTGCTTTGCTGGCCCTCGAAAATCGACGGCCCGAAAAGTGGGGGGAGAAACTTCCTCCCCCCGCTGACGAACATTCCAACTTAGGTCGTTGGGAGGTTCGTGTTGTGCATTTCGTTCGATTCGCCACCATGGCACTGACGGCAGAATTGCGCCACCGAGTTGCTGGTCGCGCTGCCAGGGTTGTAGTAACCGCGGACGAAGAACATGGTCTGGAACACGCCCTTGACGTTGCCGATCGTGCCGGCATAGGCCGTCATGCTGTGCTGGTCATGGCAAGTGGTGCAGTTCACCGCGGGGTTGACGCCGTCAAAGGACACGGTGCTCACGGTGAAGCCATAGTCGAGTTGGAACTGCGCGAAGTGGCTGCCTGCTGGGGCTACCAGCTTGCCGGCCGCAATCGTGCAATCCCAGTTGTAGGCGCCGCCGCAGCCGATTGTGGCCAGGGGTCCCACCGGGTGGTCGTTTTTATAGTCGCCTTTAGTTCCCCCGTCGTTGCCGAGCCACGTCGGAGCGTGACCGCCGATAGCATTCGGGATCACTTCGACGGTCTGGCCCGTCATCATTCCGTTCACCGCTATATTGCCGTCATGACAGCTTAGGCAAAGCATGATGCCGACCGTCGGATCATGCACGCCGGCAGCCATGTTCGCCGGGGTCGTAACTGGATAAGCGCCTGCATCGCCAAACGCAAACGTTTGGCTGTAATACGGGGAAACATTCGCGCCCCACAACGCCGCATCCCCGCTCGTGGGATCCGCCGTCGTGATGCCATTGCCCCGGGCGCCGCTGTGCGGTGCGTGGCAGGCTACACAACCCCGTCCATAAACGAGGTGCGCACCCAATACGTCCGTCGGCGACGACCAATTCGAGTTCACTTGAGCGGAAGCAAACGTCGCCGCCGCCAGAACCCCTATTAGTACCAACATGATTCTCTTCATAATTGAAAGAACCTCCTGATTTGTGTTGCAACACTGCACTGCTTTTTCGTTCGAACGAAGACTTCTCCGAATCAGTAAGGGACGGGCCGGCCGGACCCATCCCTTCCTGTCTTGGCTGTCCGGAGACAACCACAGCTCTTGGCGGCTCATGGAGTCACCAATCCTTGCGCCTTTTCCGCGGCGCCACTCTTCGATGGCGCGGCCTCCGGCGACTTTTGTGCCGGTTGCGTTACCGGCTGGGACGTTGTGTTGCTGGGCTGCTGTTCGCGGCTGGCCTTTTCCGTGGCCGCTTCCGCGTCCGTCACGTAGCGGAACATCTGCACGCGTCCGGGAAACTGCTCCGAGGTAACCACGCGGTTGCTCTTGGGATCGATGGCGATGTCATAGGGGGCGGAAAACTGCCCCGGCCAATTTCCGGGTTCGCCAAAATAAATCAGCAGGCGCCCTTCGGTATCAAATACCTGTACCCGCTGTTGCACTGCGTCCACCACCCAGATGTGTCCATCCCTATCAATGGCAATCCCTTTGGGCCGCGCAAAGTGCCCGGGGCCGTCGCCGTTCTTGCCAAACATGCTGACGAATTTTCCGTCCGCATCGAAGATTTCCACGCGATTGTTGAGCGTGTCCGTGACGTAGACGTTGCCCTCTTTATCCACGGCAACGTTTGTGGGCAACGAGAAATCACCCGGATCGCTCAACAGGTGTTTCTTCCCGGGCGTTCCGATCTTCCGCAACAGCTTGTAATTGTCCGCATCGAACACATCCACCACATCGCTACCCGTATCCACTACATATAAAAAGCGGTTCTCCTCATCGATGGCCATTCCGCCAGGCCGCACCAGCACATCGGCGCCAAAGGCGGCTTCCTCCTGGTGCTGCGGGTTGATGACATGCACCTTGTGGGATTGGTCGTCACTTACGAAAAGCCGGTCGGTGTCGTCGATTGCCAGTCCGTTGATTAACCCAAAATGGGCTTCCTTGCCGTTGCGAATCATCTGCACGTCAAATTTCTTGTCAGCGTCCGGGCTAAAGACAAAGATCGCTCCGACGGCCTGGTCCGCCGCGTAGATGTTTCCCTTGGAATCAAAGGCGAGGCCGTAGGTGCGCACCAGTTGGAAAGGCAGATCTTGCACCATGTCAACCTGGGGCTTGGTGCCCGCCAGGCGGTCCATCCAACTCTGCTTTTGCTTCTGCGGTTTGTTGATTGGCCGGTTGAAATCGATTTTTTGACCGGTGAGTTGTTCCACGAACTTGACCCGCGCGATTTCTGGCGGACTCGGCCACACGATCTTGCTGATATCAAAGTTCACGCGCTTCGGAAGTTGCGCGTTGGGGTCCGCATTCTTGTTCTTTTTCTGGGCCGCATCCGTAACTACAGGCAGGATCAGCGTGAGCGCTAGCAATCCAGCGAGGGTTACCAGGACTTTCGAGCTGCGATTCGTATTTGAGCGATGAGCGAACATACCTACGTCTCTCCTAACTCCTATTTCAACTTGCCCTTGTGGCAGGTATTGCAGAAATCCATCCCCGCCTTCTGATCCTTCACTAACATTCCCGGCTGATTTCCAGAGTGCGCCTGGTGGCAGGTCAGACAGTTCATCTGCCCGGCAGCCGGATTCTTTGGATCGATCGGCCCCGAGATCGGATGGAACTCCACCGGGTGCCCTGTGTTGTACTTCAGTGGAAGAATCGGTACGTGATATTTTTCCGGCAGCTTTACTTTCCCATCGAAGATGGCGATCAGATGTTGGCTTTCCAGCCGCTCCGGTACGGTGTCCGGTCCGTGGCATTCCAGGCAAAGTGTGTTGACGTCCTTAACTCGCAATAAATGTTCATTATCGTTGCCATGCGCGTTGTGGCAGGTGCCGCATCCGTCCACGAAAGCCGGCTGGTGGCGGACTTTCTTCTTGGCCAGTTCCGCGATGTCAAGGTGGCACTGCAGGCAGATGTTAACCGCGTCGGTCTTGGGCAGCCCGGGCGTCCTGCTGGCATGCGGCGAATGGCAATCGGTGCAATCACCTGCAGCTCCGGGATGTTGCACTTTCGCTGCAGCAATCTGCTTGGCCTGCTCGTCATGGCACGTCACGCACAATGTTTTGGCGTCCGTCTGCGTCAGCACCACTTTTCCGTCCTTCGCCGGCGCGTGGCATACCTCGCACTGCTTGTCCGCAAAGGGCGGATGCATGAACTTGGCCATCAGCTTCGGTGCCGCCGACTGGTGGGGGTCGTGGCACTGCAAACAATCCGCTGTGCCGAACGGTTGATTTTGGTGCGCCTTCTGCAGGTCGGCGTCCTTTGGATCGTGGCAATCCACGCAAAGCGCCGGCGCGGGTTTGGTCAAGTGGTTCAGATTCTCGGTGGTGGGATCTTCGCCGGTCTTGTGGGTCAGATGGCAGGTCTCGCAACCCATATCCAACGCGGCGTGCCTGCTGCCCTTTTCGGGAACGTTCAAGCCGGTCGTGTGGCAGCCTAAACAGAGGTTTTCCTTCGCGTCGCCGGACGTCGGCTTCAACAACTGAAATTTATTATCCGAACTGTGCGGGTCATGGCACTTCAGGCAATCGCGCACTGCAGGCTTGTGCACCAACCCTTTGAGTTCCGCGGCGTTCTTGTCCGCGTGGCACGTGAAGCACAGCGCTTGCGGCGTCGTGGTGGTCAGCTTCACGCGTGTAACATCCTTGTTGATGCGAATCTCGTGGCACGTGGTGCAGCCCATCGAGATCGCCGTGTGCACCGATTTCCCTTTGGCTTTTTCCGCGTGACATTCCAGACACTTCGCTGAATCCGTATTCTTATCGAGGGGTACCGGGTGGATATCCGCCTTGGCAGGCGCGACGCCCACCAACAAAAGCACAGCCGCACTTCCCAGCGTCAAGGCCAGGTGTCGTGCAGCAGTGGCTAGGCGCATGGACATCCCGTCAACTCCGCCCTCAAGTTTGTCGATTGTGTGCTGGCAGGAATGTGGTGGGAGACTTCCCTTTTTTCGCTGTTCCAGTTGCGTTCGCCGGCGAGAACCAGAGCCGAGGTCAAAGCCACGGCCACCATCAACAGCAGTACCAGATATGCCACGCGGCGGGAGCGATTTGTTATTTTCACCGTCATGCTCTTCTCCCCGTTAACTGCTACAGGGATCAACAAGATTCATCCAATCCTCGTCCCCCGGGAATTGTGTCTGTCCAATCTCTTGAAGGCTTATGGAGCGAGTTGGAAGAACTGCACTCAGCGGAAGCCCCAGCTGCATCAAGAAAGCCCGAACGAGGGAAGCGCTCATTCATTGACCCCTAATCCTGTGTTCCTATGTGCACCCCCTGTGCCGAACCGGTTCAAAACGATAAACTGGACCTAACCCGTTCGGTTACTGCCACTTAGCCACTGTCAGCACGACTATGAAAAGGGCTTCAGATAAGGGTTTTGAGTGTTTTCCCCCATTTTGTGA
Source organism: uncultured Acidobacteriaceae bacterium (assembly GCA_964405585.1). Taxonomy (GTDB): domain Bacteria; phylum Acidobacteriota; class Terriglobia; order Acidiferrales; family UBA7541; genus Acidiferrum. Next base: position 5,969 of record CAYOOS010000141.1, read on the forward strand.
TGCGAAATCACACAGACAACTGTTGAGATTTTAAGCTATCGCCATAAACCCTAAAGGTTCCTTTCACTTGCCTTCACTCCCCGCAACCCAAGACCACCGATGATCGGGAGGTCTTGCTCGTTCGCTGCCCCGTTTTGGCACGCACTGTTCCGGCAGGGTCGTGACAGATGTAGCATCTGCTGCCCTGCCCCAGCAGCCCCCCAAGCGTTTGGGGATGGCCAGAAATGGTGGGTTAGTCGCTCACTCGGAGCACCGCTGCTCCTGGGATCGCGTCGTTCTTGAGCGCGTTCAGCGCCCGGTTGGCCTCTTTCAGGGGAAATGCCTGGACTCGTGTCTTTACAGGTATTTCCGCGGCCAAGCGCAAGAATTCTTCGCCGTCCTTGCGCGTGTTGTTGGCTACGCTGCGAACCATCCGTTCCTGATACAGCAGTTCGTAAGGAAAGGGGGGTATCGGGCTCATGTGGATGCCGCCCAGGATCAAACGCCCGCCTTTACGCAAGGCCCGAAGAGCCGCAGGCACGATCTCTCCCGCGGGTGCAAACACGATGGCCGCATCCAACTTCTTGGGGGGCGGCTCGAGTGTTCCGCCTGCCCATTCGGCCCCTAACTCTCGCGCCAGTACCTGATGCCTTGCATCGCGCGTTGACGCGTACACCTCCACTCCCCAATGCCGGGCCACTTGAATCGCCACATGTGCGGCGGCGCCAAAACCGTAAAAGCCCAGCCGCTCGCCGCCTTGAATTCCGCTTAATCGCAGGCAGCGGTAGCCGATAATTCCGGCGCAGAGTAACGGCGCCGCCTGCTCGTCTGGAAACCCCTCCGGCATCGCGTAGACAAAGTCGTGCGGAGCAACAATGTATTCCGCGTACCCACCGTTCACGCTATAGCCGGTGAACAGCGGGGCATCGCACAAATTCTCTTCACCGCTTCGGCAATATTCACAGGTGCCGTCCGTCTTGTGTAGCCAGGCAATGCCGACGCGAGTGCCCGTGGCGAATCGTTTCGCGCCCCCACCTCTTGCGGCGATGCGCCCCACAACTTGATGCCCGGGAATTACCGGAGAGAGTTTCGCCGGCAGCTCCCCTTCGATCACGTGCAGATCCGTGCGGCACACGCCGCACACCTGTACGCGCACAAGCACTTCGGCCGCGCCCGGCACTGGCGTCTCGAATTCTCCGTATTGTAAGGGATTGCTTTCGACGGCCGCGGGTGTGCTAAGGAAACATGCCTTCATCGTAAACCCTCAATCGGCATTCCTCAGCACACCACAATAAGGCGGCCAACACACAGATTGCCTCAAAGATACAGCAAAGATCCTTTCTTGCCTAGAACATTCCCGCGCGTCCAGCGGGACCCGTAATCCATTTGCTCCGTGCGTTTTGTGCGATACTGTCCCTCGTGTTTCCCGGACGATGCAACCTGTTCTCTTACACTTTCTTCACTCTTATTTTCCCCCCCCGGCTTGCCTTGCATTCGGCGGCCTGACACCCTAACCTAAAGTTCTCTATGCCCGATCTCTCTCCGGAAACACTAGCTCTCGCGTTCATCTGGTATGTCGCATTTCTTTTCTCCACCACGTGCCACGAAGCGGCGCACGCTCTCGTCGCCAAAATCGGAGGAGACAGCACGGCCGCTCTCGGCGGCCAACTCTCCCTGAACCCCATCCCGCACATCCGCAGATCTCCGTTTGGCATGGTGGTCATTCCCATCCTGAGCTTCTTTTTGTGGGGAGGCATGATCGGCTGGGCCAGCGCTCCTTACGATCCTCTTTGGGAACGGCGTCATCCCCGGCGCTCTGCCTGGATGGCGCTGGCGGGACCCGCCGCCAACTTCACGCTGATGCTGCTCGCCGCGCTGGCTCTTCGCATTGGAGACTCCTACAACCTGTTCGCGAATGACCCGCTCACTGGCAAACCCGGTTTCGTTTCGGTAATCCTTTTCACCGTTTTTTCCCTAAACTTGCTTCTCGGCACCTTCAATCTCATCCCTGCTCCGCCGCTGGATGGCAGCACTGGCATCATGTTGTTCATGAGCGAAACGCAAGCCCAGAAGTACCTCGACTGGATTCGCGGCAACAGTCTCGCCATGGCAGGTCTCCTCGTAGGCCTGGTCATCTTTCAGCGCATATTCCCGATCGTGGAGAGGACGGCGTTCCGCATATTCTTCTAATGCCCACGAAATCGCGTGAGCGGAGTGCTTCACTCTGAACCACATCCTTGTGGTCCTGTTTCTCCCGCACACATGGCTTCTTTTTAACCTCGCTTAAATGCTTCCTTTGCTTTCTCTTGCATTCTCTTCCACTGGCAAAGCAACTGCTCTTCCCTTCACCGGAGGAATTCCGGTGCTCTCCGAAACGTTGTCGATTGCGAGTAATTACCGCGTGGAGGTTTCCGGCTGGGACGAGGACGAAATCTTCTTTGTGGAAAAGTCCGAGCTTTCCTGGGACGACTTTGCCGGCAAACATATTTCGTTGAGACACATGCTCGGCGAAGGGGCCCTTGTTTTCATACGTATGCTGCAGCCGACGGCTCTTCAGCGCTCCTTCCCGGTCGCCTATGAAGCTGAATTCATCGGGTGCGACACGCAGGGTGGCCACGAATTTCGTTTGAGTCCCGTGCAACCTCGCCACGGGCAAAATCAGTTTCCTGTGAATTAGGATTCCCTGCCGTTTCGGAACAATGGCCCGATTTGGGAGAGAGTTCGATTCGCCTTGGCAATGCCTCCCTTCGTCCGTTCCTTTTCGTTTTCTAATCCTTCCCGCGAAACACGCCAGCAGTTCATTCATTGCACACTACTTATGCTTGCTGGCCTTTTCGCTCCTGCATCGCGGGGCAAATTCTCCAGCGCGAAACACGCAGCGCCGGGTTTGGCACACTTGTTGCCTTTGCGTTGTGCATGGCATACGCAACTTACAAATCCGTAGAAGTCGCAACCCTACACACCTCACTCACTCCTTGCGTCTTTGACGACGAGCCGACTGAGCGCGATTCGCTCTCCGCGTTGATTTCTGATTTCGGTTATGAACCTATCCCCACGGGCGATCCGGAGGAAGCGCTTCGCCTGATCCGCTCTGGCCGCTGCCGGCTGGTTCTTGCCGGCATCCACCTGCAGAACTCGGCGCCCTTTGAGTTCCTGGATCGCGCTCTGCGCTGCGATCCAGGCCTGCACATCATCGTGATGACGGCCGACTACACGCTGGACAACGCCCTGGAGGCGATTCGCCGCGGCGCCACCGACTTTCTGCCTAAGCCGGTGGATCATGTCCGCCTGAAGCGCACTCTGGACGATGTTGCGGCACTCTACGATCAGCGGCGCCGCGTACGCGCGCTGGAGGAGCAACTCCTGAAAGACCTGGAATTCCACGGCATCATCGGTAAGAGCCCGGCCATGCTGGAAGTCTTCGACTTCACCCGTAAG
>CAYOOS010000142.1:0-9366 GCA_964405585.1 uncultured Acidobacteriaceae bacterium
CACGGTGACTGGGATGACAGGCTTTTGTTTAGTGGATGCTGAAGGTGGTGGGGGGAACGGAGGCACGGGCTTCGGGGTTGTAATAGTCGTAGAGGAGAGATTCGGCGGATTGGGCGGACATGGCGAAACGCGGCTTGAAAGAGAAAGAGAAGCTGGTGCCGCCGGCACGGGGCCAGAGGTAGAAGACTACGCGGTCGGGCTGGATTTCGTAGCTTTGGACTTCCCAGGAGGTGGTGAGGGCGTCGAGGGAAGCGCGATCCACATCGGCGCCGGGAGGGAGGCCGATTTCGGCGAGCATCATGCCGTAACCGCGGAAGCCGACGCGTTCAACGTTGACGGTGCAGAGGATGGAATCGCCGACGGCGGAGGCGGTGCGATTGAATTTGACGGAGTAACGCAGAGATTCGGAATCGCCACTGCGAACGGAGGAACTGGTGACGCCGGGATCAGTCCAGGGGAGATAATAGACGGCGTTGAGATAGGCGCTGGCACGGGAGGTGGGGGCACCGCGAAGTTCGACGCGATGATCGCCGGGAGAGAGGTGGGCGGAGAGATCGGCGTGGATGGGGACGATTTGGCGGAGGCTGTTCGAGGTGGCCAGCATGGTGGCGAGCTTGCCGTCAACAAGGATTTCGATAGGATGCGCGGGCTGCGGAGCAGCAGCGGAATCGAGATCGAATTGGCGAACCAGGGATTGCAGGACATTTACAGTGGCTTGCGTGGAATACCAGATGCCGTAGCGATCTTTGTTCTTTAGAAGGAACAGGGTGCCTTTATCGAGGGCGGCCTCCAGCGCGGGCGAGGTGCGGCCTTGCAGTTTTGCGGAAGCAAGAGCGTCCAGAACGAGCGCGGTGGTTTCGATGCGCCCGGCGTAACCCCAACCATAAAAGACGGTGTTGTGCTCGGCGGCCCAATAGGATAGCTCGCCTTCAGGATGCATGGAGGAGAGGAGAGTGTCGATTTCCCCGGAAGCATCTTCGTGGATGGAGAGTTTCGATTGGACAATTAAGGCGAGACGGTAGGGGTCGTTGGCGTTCATGGCGTGCGAGGAAAGGTATTCGAGGGCGCGGCGGACGGCATTGCGTTCGGCTTCGAGGGCTTTTTGATCGGTGGTGGGATGCTGAAGATCTTGTGCCAGGACGCTGATTACGTAAGAAGTGTAGTAGTTGGTGAGCCAATCGGAAGGTTGGCCTTGATAGTCGGTGCCCTGCCATACGCCTTGCGCAGAGAGTTGGTGGAGGAGCCAGGCACGGGTTTGATTTGTAACCTCGGGATCGACGGTGATGAATTCGGAGGCTTCAGAGAGGAAGCGGACAGCGTAAGCGCTTAGAGGAATGTCTGGATTGCCGTGCCCCCAATAAGAGAAGCCGCCGCCGGGTTCGCGATAGCCGAGAAGTTTTGCGTAGGCGAGATTGAGGAAACGCTGGGCGCGTTCGTCGTATGCGGAAGGAGGAAGATGCTGGGATTTCTTTAGCTGCAGCCAGAGAAGGCTGGGATAGGCGGAAGAGATGGTCTGCTCGGCGCAACCATAGGGGCGGTGGAGGATGGCTTCGATGGCTTCGGCGACGTGGGAAACGAGATTGGGATAGAGGACGAGTTCGGCTTCAATGGAGCCGGGGATGGCGGAGGGGGGAATGGCGAGGGTGAGCGTGGTGTCGCGAGAAAAGACGGAGTTGGATTGGACGACGCGTTCCTGGCCGTCGGCGTGGATGCGAAGCTGACGCTCGATGGCGTCGCTTTCTTTTTCGTTGGAGCGATTGTAGGCGGAGAGGCGTTGGCGCGCGTCCTTCATGGGAAGCCTGGCGCGGAAGGAGAAGATTTTCTGGGCGTAATCGCCTGGCGCGACTTCGGTGGTGGCGGTGCGGGGAGTGAGGGATTCGGCCCAAGGTTCGGGCGCCCAATCTAGCGAGATGGATTGGGGCTTACTGAGATAGTTGCGGACGGTGACGGGAAGATGGATTTCATCGCCGACGGTGAGGACTTTGGGGGGATCGAGTTCGGCGAAGAAAGGCTGGAAAGCGCGAATTTCCTTTGTGGTGGTGGCGACGTGGCCATCGAGGGTGGAAGCAATGGCGGAAACTTTCCAGGTGGTGATGGAATCGGCGAGAGGAAATTTGACGGTAGTGTGGCCGGAACGGTCGGTGAGGATTTCGGGCTGCCAGAAAAGAGTTTCCGGAAAGTATTGGCGAAGACGGGGAGTGGCGAGAGGCATTGCCACATGGCCGGAGCCTGAGCCGGATTTCGTGACGATGTTGACCCGGCTTGCGACAGAGAGACTTGAGGATGAGGTCTGGACGGTGGCGGCTTCGGCGTTGACTTCGACCGTTTGCATGGCGGCGCCAAGGCTAAGCTTTATTTCGAGTTCGGTGACATTGCTGGAATAGACGGGGACGGATTGTATGGCGTAGGCCTGAAACGCTCGTGCGTTGACAACAACATGATAGGCGCCCGGGGGAAGATTCCGGAGAAGACAAAGGCCTTCGGTGTCCGTGGTGCCAGTGGACTCGAAGCCGGATTGGTCGTTAACGACGGCCACGCTGGCGCCCGAGACAAGAGCGCCGGAGGGATCGGTTACGCGAACCTGAATGGCACCGGAGTTGCCACTGAAGACGGGGCGAAGAGCTTGTGAGGAAGTGGTATCGGTGCCGGAGGCGGTCTCGTCCGTGTAAGGCGCAGAGAATCGAGCAATTTCAAAATCGTCGGGAGTGTTGGGCTTGCCGTCAGGGCCATTGCTGAGCAGGCGCAGAGTTCGGACTTTGCGAGTGACGGGAGTTTGCGAGGTTGCTTGTGCCTGGCCGTAGGTGTGAACGGCAATCTTATCGGCGTAGCTGGCTGCGAGGCCGAATATCACCTCATAGGGATGGCCCCAAGGATCTCGAATGGAATTCCAATCGATGCCGCGAGCGGAAAGAGCCGTCAGAAAATCAGTCATGTTGTCTGGAAAGTGGCGCGATTTATCGGAGAAATCAGAAAGGGCGTCGCTGATGCGGTTATTGGTTTCCAAGAAATAAGGAATGCGGAGGGTGAACAAACTGAGATCGTCCCAAGCTTCGTCGTAGGAGGAATTGGGTTGGCGGAAAACGCGATCGGGACCAGCGCTGCTGGCGGTGAGAGTGTAATAGGGCCCTTGGATAGCGAATTCAAAATGGTAGGGAGTGCCCCAGGGATCGACGAAGGAAGACAGTGGCGATTTTTGGCGTGCACATTCGGCGCGGAAAGAGTCGAGATCGCGGAGGTACTCGCCGGTACGGACATGATAGGCAGTGATGATTTCGGTGAGGCGCTTCTGCTCGAGAGTGTAAAAGGGGCGAAGGAGGCGGAGCGCGGTGAAATCGTCGCCGGTGTTGGAGAGTTTGTCGGGGCCATCGCTCAGGAACTCGAAGACTTCGTTGGCGCCTTCATAGCTGCGATGAACGCGATAGGGACGGCGCCAGGGATCGAGCAAGGAATCGGGGTCCAAGCTATGTAGGTGAAGGAGTTGCTGAAAGGCGGCTTCGTCAACGGGATAGTGGCCGGTGGCAGTGAAATGATCGCCGAGGATTTTGAGAGCAGGATCGAGAGTGGCATGGATGTTCTTCTCAAAGACGTGCGCGAGGCCCCAGTTGTGGTCGGAGTGTTCGAGAAGAACGGGAACACCGCCACGGGGAAAGAGCAGCGCTTCGGCGATGAGCTGGAGATCGGCCGGGACGGTTCGGTCAGGAGGGAGATTGAGGAGATCCTTTAGGGAGATGCCGGCAAGGCCCTCGCTATTTTCTTCAAGAGGTTGAAAACCGAGATGCGGATCAATGGAATCGTCGTAAGCAGTGGAAAGGCCGGCTTCGGTGCGAGCGAGCTCTTCGAGAGCTTGATCGTAGACGAGGAGTCCAAGAGCGCCCTGCGTGGCGTAGCCCTGGGGAGAACGAACACGCAGATCCACGGTGGCGGATTCGCCGGGGCGATAGGAGGCTTTGAGAGGGTGGAGATCGAGCTTTAAATCGTCGGGATGAGGAAAGATGAGGCAGGCAGTGGCGGGTTGGAGCGTGCTGTAGGGGGTGTCTTCGTCGAAGAGAAGAGAGCGAGCGGCGATCATGAGTAGGCCGGAAAAATGATCGTTGGCAGGAAAGGTGATGTTGGCGTGGCCGCGGGGCAGAGAAACGTCTTGCGTGGCCAGAACATTCCAGGTTGCGGCATCAATGACGTCAACGCGGTATTTGTGGTTGGGAACCGTGGCTTCCAGGAGGAGTTCAATCGGCTGGCCGGGTTTGTAGATGGGGTGGGATGGAGTGACGCGGAGAAAGTCGTCACCGGCGAGATTGAAGGATTCAAGATGCTGGCCGGTGCGGCCATCCAAGGTCTTTGCTTCAAGGGCGAAGAAGATGCGAGTTGCCTTTTCAGGAAGAGTTGGCAGGGAGGGAAGTTTAGCCTTGGCGACACCGAATTTGTTGGTGTGGACTTTTGTTTCGGCGAGGATTTTGGGGAGATCCGCGGGATTGGAATTGTCTTGCGGGTCGCGGGAGTAGAGCTTGATGGAGACATCGGCAGCGGCGGGGGTGCCGTCGGGAGTGAAGGAAGAGAGGTAGACCGTGGAAGGAAGAGACGCGGGGATTTGCCGCTCGGGAACCGTGAGATAGAGATGGATGGCGTCGCGGGAGATACGGATATCGAAATGGCGCTCCTGGGTGCGGTTGGAAGAGGAATCTGTGAGATAGGCGGCGAAACGGAGATCTTCGAAGCGTTTGTAATCGTTATCGAGGAGGTCGGCGTGATCGTGGGCTAGATCCAGAGTGGCGTGGAATTCGTTCTCGGCGTCGAGGTCGCCTTCCTGGGCAACAGCCTCGTCGGTGTCCCACTTTTGTTCGCGGTAATTCCAGGAGCGTGAAGATTGGCGAACGATGCGGACGTGGCCGCGGAGGACGGGCTTACCGAAGAGGTAGTCAGCGGTGACGGTGAGTTGGGCATTTTGTCCGGTGAGGTAATAGGGCTGATCGGGTTTGACATTGACGGTGAAGGTGGGGAGTTCGTAGCGAGTAATGCGAACCATGTGCCCGCCGAGAATTTGGCGATTGTTGGCTTCGCCGGAGAGTTCGGCATAAATCTGATAGTTCCCGAGTTTTTGCGTGGCGGGGATGGACCAATCGGCGGAGGCGATGCCAAAGCGCGAGGAGTCGACATCAGAGGTGAAGATGGTGGTGCCATCGGGATCTTTAGAGGTAAACGTGACGGTCTGCTTGGGCCAGGCACGATGCTGATCGTTGAGAAGCAAGGCGCGCATGTGGAGGGTCTGGCCGGGCTGGTAGAGAGGCTTGTCGGTGGAGAGGAGAATGCCAGCGCGCGACATCAAGTGTAAGGTGCCGGTGACGGAGTTTTCAAAATTGCCGAGCGTACCTTTGATCTCGAGATCGGGCTCGTCCTCGGAGACGGATTCGGGGAGGTGAAAGGTGAGGCGAGCCTGTCCGCGGGAATTGGTGCGAGCGTGGGCAGTGAGGCCGGGAGGAAGTGGATCGTCATCGCCAATGCTGGCATGGAGATCGACACCGGCGACCGGGACGCTGGAATTGGGGCGCGTGGCCCAGACTTCGGCGACATAGGTGCCGCCGGAGCCGACTAGGTTTAGACCGGTGAAGGTGAGTTCAAAGATATTGGGAGTGATGGCAGCGGGAGAGAGGGTGCCTTGGGCGACAGGAGCGGATATGCCGGGGACGTGGACATCGTAGAGGAGGCGCGCAGTACCGGCGTCCAAGAGAAAATAGCCGAAGGTCCAGCCGAGGGTGAGTTCGGCACGCTGGGGAGCACGGGTGAGTTGGAGAGTGGTGGATTTTTGGGCTAATACCAGGTCTTCGGGGGACAGGACGCGAACGGTTAGGGTGGCGGGGAGGCTGGATTGGGTGGCGGCGAGTTCAATGGAGAAGGTGCAGGATTTGTCCTGGAGCGTGAGGCGTGCGGAAGACTCGATGACGCGGACGGTTGGAGGCGGGGGGGATTGCGGTGGAGCGGCGCGAAGCGGGATGACGGTGAAGATGACGAGGAGCGAGGGGACCACTCGAAGGAAGACGGAACGCATTGCTCACCCCCTGAGCTTAATGCGAGAACTGTAGCGTTGTAAGTTTGGGTGCGGTAGCTAAGGGAAAGGTTGCCACGAAAGGCAGGTATTGCGGAAGTTATTTTGGAGAGGGGGCGGAAGAAGAACTGGGAAGGAGAGGAAGAAGGAGTTCAAAGCTGAAGAGGAAAGATTACACAGAGGTCACAGAGAACGCAGAGGTCGCAGAGAAGAGAGAGAAGGCGGAGAGAGTTCAGCGGACAAATGAAGCGCGATGCAAAACCGTACCTCACTTCGCGCGCTCCGTTCGAACTGATGGATTTTAGGGACAGCGTTGATTCTTAGAGCCTGTTTGGTATGCTCGGGCGCGTTGAGGGAGGATAGATGAGGCAGGTGGTGGCGGCAGTGATTGAGCGGGAGGACCGGCGGGTGCTGATTGGACAGAGGCGACGAGGAGATACGTCCGCGTGGAAGTGGGAATTCCCAGGGGGTAAAGTACGCGGAGGGGAAAGGCTGGAAGAGGCGCTGGGGCGGGAGCTGCGGGAGGAGTTGGGAGTGACGTTGACGAAATGCCGGGAGATTGGGCGAGTGACACACGAGTATGCGCATTTTGGGGAGGAGATTGAGATTCATTTTTTTGCGGCGGCGGTGCAGGGAGAGATTGCGCCGACGGCGTTCGAGAGGGTGGAGTGGGTGCTGCCGCGGGAGTTGGGAGAATATGATTTTTTGGCGGCGAACCGGGAGTTAATTGCGCATTTGGCGACGGGGAAGATTAAGGCGGGGGAGATTCTGGAAGGTGATTAGGATTTAAGGAAAAGGCTTACACAGAGGCCGCAGAGGACACAGAGTTCACAGAGAAGCGGACCCCAAGACCCAGGTAAGAAATCGAACCTGGGCCACCCGAGAGGAGGAACCCAAGAGAAAAGCCGCAGGGCTCCTGCCAGAGTGCGGCGGGCTGAAAAGAGCGCGGACTCTCCCTGCGCTACAGGGTGTTAGGAGGTTACGGGGTTGGGTTTTTCGGGGTTGATGTTCAGCACTTTGATGGCGTTTTGGACGGTGGCTTCGCCGACGAGGCCATCTTGGGCCAGTTCGTGGAGAGTGGCTACGACGATGAAACGGGAATCCACCTCGAAGAAATCGCGGAGAGATTCGCGGCCTTCGCTGCGGCCAAAACCATCCGTGCCGAGAGTGGCGAGACGACGCGGGGCCCATTTGGAAATCATGGAAGGAAGAACTTTCAGATAGTCGGAGGCGGCGACGAGGACGCCCTGCTCGCCTTCGAGACATTGCGTGACGTAGGGCACGCGCGGCGTTTCGTCGGGATGGAGGCGGTTCCAGCGTTCAACTTCCATGCCATCGGTGTAGAGATTCTTGTAGCTGGTAACGCTCCAGACATCGGCGGCGACGCCGAATTTCTGGTCGAGAATTTCCTGGGCGCGAAGAACTTCGTTGAGGATGGCGCCACTGCCGAACAGTTGCGCGCGGAGTTTGGCTTTGCGCTCGGGAGCGGAACGAAGTTTGTACATGCCTTTCAGGATGCCTTCTTTTGCGCCCGCGGGCATGGCGGGCATGGGGTAGGGCTCGTTCATCACGGTGATGTAGTAGAAGATGCTCTCGCCTTCCTTGTACATGCGTCGAATGCCGTCTTGAAGGATGACGGCGATTTCATAGGCGTAGGCAGGATCGTAGGCGAGAAGATTGGGGACGGAAAGAGCCAGGACGTGGCTGTTGCCGTCCTGGTGCTGGAGACCTTCTCCCGCTAGAGTGGTGCGGCCCGCAGTGCCACCGAGGAGGAATCCCCTCGTGCGCATATCGGCGGCGGCCCAGATGAAATCGGCGATGCGCTGGAAACCGAACATCGAATAATAGATAAAAAACGGAATGGTGTTTATGCCGTGGGTGGCGTAGGCGGAACCCGCAGCGATGAAAGAAGCCATTGAGCCGGCTTCGGTAATGCCTTCTTCGAGAATTTGGCCGTTCTTGGCTTCCTTGTAATAGAGGAGCGTATTGACGTCGACGGGCTCGTACTTCTGGCCGACGCTGGAATAAATGCCAACCGTGCGGAAGAGGGATTCCATGCCAAAGGTGCGGGCTTCATCGGGGACAATGGGGACGACAAGCTTGCCGATTTCCTTATCCTTGAGCATTTTGCGGAGCATGCCGACGAAGGCCATGGTGGTGGAAACTTCGCGCCCTTCGCTGCCATCGAAGAATTCCCGGAAAAGTTCATCGTGATCGGCAACGATTGGCGCGGAACGGACTTTGCGCTGCGGCATATAGCCGCCGAGAGCTTCGCGGCGGGCTTTGAGGTAACGCATCTCTTCACTGTCTTCGGCGGGGCGATAGAAAGGAAGACTGTTGACGTCTTCATCGCTGAGAGGAATGCCGAAGCGCGAGCGGAATTCGCGAAGCTCGTCTTCGTTTAGTTTTTTCTGCTGGTGGGTGACGTTCTTCCCTTCCCCAGCTTCGCCGAGACCGTAGCCTTTGATGGTGCGAGCGAGGATGACGGTGGGGCGGCCTTTGTGTTCAAAGGCGGCTTTGTAGGCTGCGTAGACTTTGCGAGGATCGTGGCCACCGAGACGGAGACGGCGAAGAGCTTCATCGGGAAGCGGCTCGACTAATTTGAGCAAGCGTGGATCGCTGCCGAAAAAGAATTGGCGGATGTATTCGCCACTGGAGACGACGAGCTTCTGGTATTCGCCATCCACCATTTCGCCCATGCGCTTGACGAGGAGGCCATCGGAATCGCGCTCGATGATGGGATCCCACTCAGAGCCCCAAAGAATTTTGATGACGTTCCAGCCGGCGCCGCGGAAGGCGGATTCTAGTTCCTGAATGATCTGGCCGTTTCCGCGAACAGGGCCATCGAGGCGCTGAAGATTGCAGTTGACGACGAAGATAAGGTTGTCGAGTTTTTCGCGGGAAGCGAGCGTGATGGCGCCCAAGGATTCGGGTTCGTCGGTTTCACCGTCACCGAGGAAGGCCCAGACTTTGGCGTCGGTGGCGGGCTTGAGGCCGCGATTTTCCAGATAGCGATTGAAGCGGGCTTGATAAATGGCCATCAGCGGGCCGAGTCCCATGGAAACGGTGGGAAATTCCCAGAGGTCCGGCATCAGCCAAGGATGGGGATAAGAAGAGAGGCCACCGCCGGGCTTGAGTTCACGGCGGAAATTTATGAGTTGCTCGACGCTGAGGCGGCCTTCGAGAAAGGCACGGGCATAGATGCCGGGAGCGGCGTGGCCTTGGAAATAGACAGTGTCGCCTTCGAAGGAATCGGAACGCGCGCGGAAGAAATGGTTGAAGCCGACTTCGTAAAGCGTGGCGGCGGAGGCATAGGTGGAGATGTGGCC
>CAYOOS010000143.1:0-9308 GCA_964405585.1 uncultured Acidobacteriaceae bacterium
TATTCGAAAAGCGCGATCTGGCGGGCGGTCTCTCGACGTATGGAATTATCGGCCTGCGTGAGCCGGTCGGAGTGGCACTTAAGGAAGTTGGCATGATCCAAAAACTTGGCGTGAAGGTGGAAACAGGGAAGGAACTCGGAACGGATTTTACCTTGGCCGACCTTGATGCAAACTTTGGTGCTGTGTTTCTTAGCGTGGGCCTGGGTGTCACGACGACCCTTAGCATACTCGGCGAAGAACGCATCATCGATGGGTTGGAATACATCGAGCAGAGCAAGATGGACGCTCGGAATCTTGTGATCGGCCGAAACGTCGTGGTTATCGGCGCGGGCAATACGGCAATCGATTGCGCCACGATTGCCAAGCGTCTTGGCGCCAGCCAGGTCACGATGGTTTATCGCCGCTCGGAAAAGGAAATGACCGCTTACGCGCACGAATATGAGTTCATCAAGAAGGAAGGCGTGCGCTTCTCATTCTTGACGCAGCCGGTGCGCGTGCACGTAGAAGACGGAATGGTGAGAGCATTGGAGTGCCTTCGCATGAGTCTCGGGCCGGCGGATTCTTCGGGACGCCCCTCGCCGCAGCCCATTGCCGGTTCGGAGTTCCTTCTGCCCGTGGACCAGATCGTGAAAGCAACCGGGCAGGAGAAACCCTCCCTTGTCTCACTTCTGAAATTAAAAACTGAAAAAGGATTCATCCAGGTGGATGCGAATTTCGAAACGAGTTTGCCAGGTGTATATGCCGGAGGCGATTGCATCCGCGCGCGCGGTGCAGCTTCCACCGTAATGGCCGTGCAAGATGGAAAGCTGGCCGCGCGTTCGATTCATGAAAGGTTGGTGGCACGTGGCTGACCTGAGTATCAACTTTGCGGGCATCCGTTCACCGAATCCCTTTTGGCTCGCCTCCGCTCCGCCAAGCAATTCTGGTTTGCAGGTGCATCGCGCTTTTGAAGCAGGATGGGGAGGTGCCGTGTGGAAGACCATTGGCGCTCCGGTGCTGAATGTTTCAAACCGTTACGGAGCTTGGCATTACGGCGGCCAGAAAATGCTGGCCATTAATAACGTTGAACTGATCTCTGACCGGCCGCTGGAAGTGAATCTTCGCGAAATTGCGGAAGTGAAGCGCGCGTGGCCAGACCGCGCCGTCATCGTCTCCGCAATGGTGGAATCCAAGCGGGAAACATGGCACGACATCATCCGGCGCATTCAGGATACCGGCGCGGATGGGATTGAATTGAACTACGGATGCCCACACGGAATGAGCGAACGAGGCATGGGCAGCGCCGTGGGGCAAGTGCCGGAGTATTGCGAACAGATTACGCGCTGGGTGATGGAGGTGGCCCGGATTCCGGTGATCGTGAAGCTCACGCCAAATATTTCGGACATCGTGATGCCGGCGCGTGCGGCGGTGGCGGCGGGCGCGAACGCGATTTCACTGATTAATACGTTAAATTCCATCATCGGGGTGGATCTGGACACGCTGGAACTCACGCCCAATATTGGCGGCAAGGGCGGCCACGGCGGTTATGCCGGACCCGCCGTGAAACCGATCGCTCTGAACATGCTGGCGGCGCTGGGAAAGGATCCGGTCGTGAGCGGCTCGGAGCTGCCGATTAGTGGGATGGGCGGCATTTCCACTTGGCGGGACGCAGCGGAATTTCTGTTGCTTGGCGCCAGCAGCCTGCAGGTTTGCACCGCGGTGATGCACTACGGATTTCGTATCGTGGAGGATCTCTGCGACGGCTTGTCCAACTGGATGGACGAAAAAGGCTTTGCCACAATTCGCGATGTGACGGGCCGCAGTCTGCATCGCGTCTCTGACTTCAGCAATTTTGACCTGTCATTTCGCGCGGTCGCTCGCATTGACCAGCAGAAATGTATCCGCTGCAATCTTTGCTATGTCGCGTGCAATGATACGGCCCACCAGTGCATCGACCTGAAGGACAAGGATGGGCGCGTGGTCCAGCCGGGAGCGTACGACATACGGGCGAACGGCCGAGAAGAAGCTGTGAAAACGCGGCCCAGGGTTCAGGTGCGGGAAGAGGACTGTGTCGGCTGCCGACTATGCTATAACGTTTGCCCCGTGGAAGATTGCATCCGTATGATTGAAGAACCCTCTGGAAGACAACCAGTAACCTGGGCGCAAATCTCCGAGTCGCAGCGCGAAGTGACCGAAGATTGGGAGAAGATGAAGATCTACCGCGAGAAGATGGGCATCCATATTCATTGAGGGATATGTGAAGCGTAGCGGGAGCGAAAGATGGCCTTGCTGATCCGAAATGGCGAAATTGTGACCGCGGAGTCGCGCGTTCGTGGGGACATTTTCGTCGAAAATGAATCGATTACACGGATCGGCACAAACCTGGAGGCTCCTCCGCAGGCGGAGATTATCGATGCTACCGGCAAGCTCGTATTTCCAGGATTCATCGATCCCCACGTGCACATTTACCTTCCGTTCATGGCAACGCTCGCGAAGGATACACATGAAACAGGGAGCATCGCGGCATTGATCGGCGGAACGACGACGTATATCGAAATGTGTTGTCCGAACCGCAACGATGATGCGCTGGAGGGCTACCAACTCTGGAAATCGAAGGCCAACGGAAAGAGCGCTTGCGACTACGCCTTCCACATGTCCGTGACCAAGTTTGTGAAGGAAACGGAATCGCAGTTGCGTCAGGTTGTCGCCGACGGGACGGTATCGTTCAAGATCTTTCTTGCGTACAAGAACTTTTTCGGCGTTGACGACGGCGAAATGTACCAGACGCTGGAACTCGCCAAACGCCTCGGCGTGATCGTCACGGCGCATTGTGAGAACGCGGAACTCGTGGCACGTTTGCAGCAGAGGCTGCTCGCGGAAGGCAAAACAGGGCCTGAGTGGCATGAGCCAAGCCGGCCGGAATCAGTGGAGGCTGAAGGCACAGGGCGTTTCGCGACGTTTCTGGAGAACACGGGAGCTACAGGGTACGTCGTGCACCTGTCGTGCGAAAAAGCGCTGCAAGCAGCGCTGGCCGCTAAAGCGCGCGGTGTGAACATTCATGTGGAGTCGGTGCTGCCGCACTTCCTGCTCGACAAATCGTATGCCGAAAGGCCGGGCGTCAAGGGCATGAAACATGTGATGTCTCCGCCATTGCGCGCGAAGCACAATCAAGCTGCGCTTTGGACCGCGCTGGCACACGGTTCGATCGATACGGTTGGAACGGATCACTGCCCATTTGACACGGAGCAGAAACTTCTTGGCAAGGATTCCTTCGTCAATATTCCCAACGGCATTCCGGGAATCGAAGACCGTGTAAATCTGTTGTATACGCAGGGAGTGAAGCGCGGGCGACTGGATCTGGATCGTTTCGTGGATGCCGCCAGCACGCGCGCCGCGAAGCTTTTTGGTCTTTTCCCGCGCAAGGGCACAATCACCGTGGGCAGCGACGCGGACCTGGTGGTGTACGACACAGGCTATCGTGGCGTCGTCTCCGCGAAATCGCAGCATGTGAACAACGATTACAATGGCTTCGAAGGAATGGAGATCGAAGGCCGCCCGTCAGTGGTGACCGTGCGAGGTAAGGTCCAGGTGCGCGACGGCAAGTTTATTGGCGAGCGTGGCCGAGGCAAAATGCTGAAGCGCGAGCCGTCTCATTTCTAAGCGAGTTCTTATGAGCCTGAATCCCAAACGCACGGTTACCGAACTTAAGGATCTTCGCGCCCTGACAGGTGACGAAAACGGCGCGCAGCGCGTGGCTTGGACGGACACCTGGTTAAAGGCGCGCGAATGGTTCGCCGAACAGGTGAAAGAGCTTCCGGTTGAGCATCACTACGATTCGGCCGGGAACAATTGGGTCACGCTGTGCGGCACATCGGAAAAATGTTTGATGATCGGGGGGCATCTCGATTCCGTGCCCAACGGCGGCTGGCTCGATGGAGTGCTGGACGTGCTCGCAGGCCTCGAAGTTTTGCGGCGAATTTCTGACGAGTTCCATGGATGTCCTCCCGTCACTGTCCGCCTAGTGGATTGGGCCGATGAAGAGGGAGCGCGTTTTGGACGCAGCCTGCTTGGTTCCTCAGCATTTGCTGGGACACATTCGATTGAGGTGGATCGCAGCCGTACCGACCACGACGGCGTGAAATTGGAAGACGCTTTGCGGCGTTGTGGCGTGGAGATCGAGAAATTCCCGGATGCCACGAAAGAGCAAAAGAACGCCGCAGCCTATCTGGAATTGCACATCGAACAAGGGCCTGTGCTGGAGCGCATGGACTTGCCGCTTGGCGTGGTGTTGGGCACGAAAGGAGTGGAGCGGCACATCATAACTTTTCACGGGCAGGAAGCACACTCCGGATCGACGCCCATGAACGCGCGACGCGACGCCCTCGCTGCCGCCGCAAAATTGGCGCTTGAAATCCGCAGCATTTCCAGGAAACACGAAGACGCTGTCTGCACCATGGGCAGCGTAAAAACATTTCCAGGAATTGTTACGGCCGTTGTGGGGCGCTGCGAAGTCACGCTGGACCAGCGCGATCTGAACGCGGGCGTCCTTGCCCAGATGTATCGCGAAGCCCAGGAAGCCAGCGAGCGCTTCGCCAGCGAAGAGAATTGCACGGTGAACTGGTCCCGCCTGTGGAACATCGAGCCCGTGCCGTTTCACCCGGAGTTGCTGGAGTTGTGTGAAGAAGCCGTCAAGGAAACGTCGGGCACTTCACATCGCATGCCTTCAGGCCCGCTGCACGATGCTGCCGAGGTTTCACGCGCGGGGATTCCCACGGTCATGATGTTTGTGCAATCGCTGAAAGGCATCAGCCATAATAAGATTGAAGACACCAAGGAAGAGCATCTGGAAATGTCGGTCGTGGCGCTAGACTGCCTAGCCTCCAAAACGATGGAGTGGATTCTGAGGCAGAGCTAAAGCTCGCGAGATTTCAAGGAAAGAAAGGCAACCCATGGATTCTCATTCCCGCAAAGTCGTGCAGGAAAATCGCGACTACACCATGTTCTCCTGGTCCGTGCAGGGCGCATCGAATCCGATTCACATGAAACGCGGCCAGGGCGTCTGGTTCTGGGACGGCGATGACAATCGCTGGTTGGATTTTAGCTCGCAGCTCATCAACCTGAACGTTGGCCACCAGCATCCCAAAATGCTGGAAGCCATCAAGAAGCAGGTGGACGAACTGTGTTTCGCGGGACCCGGCTTTGCCACGGAGCCGCGCGGCCTACTCGGTAAGAAACTCTCCGAAGTCACTGGTCTCGCGAAAGCGTTCTTCACGTTGGGCGGCGCCGAAGCAAACGAGAACGCCATGAAGATGGCGAAGCTCTTTACCGGCCGCGAGAAGATCATTACGCGTTACCGCTCGTATCACGGCGCCACCATGGGTGCGATGACGGCTTCCGGGGATCCCCGTCGCTGGCCCGTGGAGCCGGGTATTCCGGGCATCGTTCGCGTTTTCGATCCCTACTGTTATCGCTGCCCGTTCGGGCAAAAAGTTGAAACGTGTCATCGCGAATGCGTTTCGCATATTGAAGAAGTCATACAGATGGAAGGCCCGGACACGATCGCGGCAATCCTGGTGGAAGGCATCACCGGATCCAACGGCTTGCTGGTTCCTCCGGACGATTACTACCCGAGGCTTCGCGCATTGTGCGACAAATACGGCATTCTGTTGATTGATGATGAGGTCATGAGCGGGTTCGGCCGTACGGGCAAGTGGCTGGCCACGCAACACTACGGCATTCGCCCGGATATCGTGAGTTGCGCCAAGGGCTTGACGAGCGGCTATCTGCCCCTGGGCGCCGTGATCGTCTCCGATGCGATTGCCAGATATTTTGAAACCAACATGCTTTGGGGCGGACTCACGTACAGCGGCCATCCTGTTTGTTGCGCGGCTGCCGTCGCCAATCTGCGGCTCTACGAAGAGGAGAATATTTTTGGCAACGTCGAGCGCCAAGGCCGCTATCTGGCTGCGCGCCTTGAAGCCATGAAGAAGAAATATCGTTGCGTCGGCGATGTGCGCTACAAAGGACTGTTCAGCGTGCTGGAACTCGTGAAAGACAAATCGACGCGCGAACCACTTGCTCCCTTTAATGGGAGTAGCCCAGAGATGGGCAAGCTCGCCGCCCACTTGAAGAGCAAGCATCTTTACGCCTTCAGCCGCTTCAACATGTTGTGGGTTTGCCCGCCACTTATCATCAACGAAGAAGAACTTCGTCACGGGCTGGACATCGTGGAAGAAGGGTTGGCCCTGGTGGATGCGGCGCTGGATTCTGCCCCCCTTGCACTACCTGCCGAGGCGGTGGCGCGGAAATAGTGGCGTTGGTTTGCTGATCAGCAAGCCTGACCATCGGAAAGACATTCGCTTCCCTGCTGAATGCTTCGAAAAGTACGGTGAATTTGCGCATTTCCGTATGCTTTTGACACGGGAACAAGCGATCGGAGATGCGGTGGACTAGAAAGTGTTTTAAACTGAATCAGGTATGGGCGTGTAGCTCAGCTGGGAGAGCACCTGCTTTGCAAGCAGGGGGTCAGGGGTTCGAATCCCCTCACGTCCACCATTCTTTGCAGGTCCGACCCGGACACATGGGTAACACTTCGTACCTAAGACATAGGTAACACTTTTGGGCCGAACGGATTTTCGAGCGGTTCTAACACCCGAGTCTCCAGATCGAAGTATCCTAGATCGTAATCCATAAAACTCACAAGCCAGATATCGTCGTGCACTTCTTTGATGCCGACGGCCTGACCAGCAAAGACCTGGCTGAAATTGATCTTTTTGCGGCCTAGACAGATTCTGCCGCAATGGGTAACCACGATGGTTTTGTCGTGGAACGGGTAGTCGATGTCGGGCAGTCCGGTGTAAGCGCGGTTGGAGGGTTGATAGACTTCGGCCGGGCACTTCATGTCCAAGGCTTCATGAGGACGTTCGTTGTTGAAGACTTCGATGAACTTGTCGAACCTGGCCTGCTGCTGCAGGAAGTTTACAGCGGCCGGTTTGGTGGCTTCCTTTTTCAACGTGAGATGCATGCGTTCGTGGCGGCCGTTTTGTTGCGGATGGCCGGGTTGGATGCGTTCAATACCGATGCCCAGGCGCAGCCACCAGACGGCGAGTTTGCTCAGGTTGAACAACGCGTGGGCGGAAGCGAAGGGCACGCCGTTATCACTGCGAATGTTGGCGGGCAGGCCGCGTTCCCGAAAAAGCCGCTCAAATACAGTAAATGCGTAGCTTTCTTTGGTGGAAGAAAGCGCCTCGCAGGTCAGCAGAAAACGGCTGGCGTGGTCGGTCACCGTCAGCGGATAGCAGTAGTGCTGATTGCCGAGCAGGAACTCCCCTTTGTAATCGGTGCACCACAGTTCGTTGGGTCGTTGCCCAGGTGAGAGAGTTGTGCCTTGCGCACGACGACGCCGGCGACCGCGACGCTCGACCAGGCCGTGGCGATCCAGCACTGCATGGATAGTGCTCTTCGCAGGAATCGAATGCCGGAAAACCGGCGCAACAGTCGTTCCTTGATTTTTCGCGCACCCCAGCTGGGGTGCTCACGCTTCACGTTCAGGATGTAGTTCTCCACCTGAAAGGGAAGTTGATTCGCATAGCGGTAGGGTCGTCGGCTCCTGTCCGTCAGCCCTTGGATCCCACATTCCTGGTAGCGATCGAAGATCTTGTAGCCGGTCTTACGGGAAATTCCAAAGTCCCTGCAAAGTTCGGCCATCGCCTCGCCGGCTAGCCGGCGAGCCACAAACTGCAGTCTTTCATCCATTACCGAACACTCCTTCCAAGGCATCACTCCCTCCCCATTACAGGGAGAAAGTGTCACCTATGTGTCCGGTACAATGTGTCACCTATGTCTCAGGCCGCTCAGCATTTTCTGTCAATTTGTTATCTGCCCTTCGTTGGAAGGACTCTGAATCTGCGTTCCGAGCAGGGGCCCAGAATTGTGTCAACATAGGTGTGGCATCGCCTCCATCTCCGCGGCGTCTGAGGCATGGACATATCGGGAAGACATCCTGATGCCGTTGTGCTCGGCGATTTTTTATTGGGCGGGTTTTTGCAGCGCGGTTCCGAGAACTCTGCCAGGACCTGGTTCTTGAACAAACACAATAATGCGAATGTTTTTCGCTTCGGTGCCGGGCTTGAGCTTCAATTGCACTTCCTGATCGAAGTCCTTGCCCTTCGCCAGCTTGCCAACCTTGGTGAGTTCCTGGAGAACAGCCACATGCGTAAGGTGGTGTCCGGCGTTTTCCCCGGCTGAGACTTGAGACTCGGCGTGGTCAAGGGCGATGGCCACAAAGATGTCCGCGTTACGCTTTGCGGAATCACCGTTGACTGCGATGTGCGCATGAAGTACAGCCGGCGTGGTGGGATCGACCTTTACGGAGTTAATTTGGACTGAAACTTTTGGCGCGGCCAGATCCTTCTGAAAGACCTGGCGAGCCTGCTCTGGGTCCCCTGCTTTCAATTCAAGGCTGCCGTCAATTATGAACTGCGGAGTATAAGCAGTGTTGAGTCCGAGAGAATGGACATAGCCACTCTGTCGATCAGTAATGAGAGCGGAGGAGTACGGATCTTTCCAGCCATCATGGTTCCAATAGTCCACATGCTCACTGAGGACGATTAAATGCACACCGGGGATGGGCTGTGAAGCGTCCATTCGCTCCAAGAGGGCATCGGCAGGAGGGCAACTCGAACAACCCTCGGAAGTGAACAATTCAACGAGGATGGGAGCCGCGGGAGTATTCTGCGTGCCGGTAGCTTGCGCGTAAGGCCCGCGTGCTGCCCATGCGAGAATGATCAGTAACACAAGCATCTGCATGGGGCTGTTGGTACGAAACCGGTCCCGGCCTGCTCCTCGACTGCGAAATAGCGCTCGTATTGAAGGCATGTGCATGACTCCCCGGCTCCCTATTGTAAAGCATCCGCAAGCCGTTCCGCAGAACACGGGTGTAGAGTACTCGATAGAATTACATTTTTTTGCAGGCCTACATTGCAAACAGAAGGGCAGGGCTTCGAATCATTCACGTCCAGCAAGTATCTTGCCGCTCAATAATTGTCGGCTGAATCAACAATAGCGGGATCTTGGACTTTGCTCGCATCGATCGCCATCTAGAAATTCGGGCGGTCCGGTGTTTCTCACGGATGGCAGGGAAAATTCAGCTGGGAATTTCCGGCTTCTCGAGTTCCGTCACAATTTCGGTTGCTGTCTCTTTTTCCGCGCGCTTTGCTAGTTTCTTCTGGGCGCGCCGTTCAGCCTTCTCGCGCTGCTTTTCCTGCCGTTTCATTTCCTTTTGACGTTTCTGGAATGTGATGGCCATAAAACCTCCTTGAAATTGCGTG
>CAYOOS010000144.1:0-9258 GCA_964405585.1 uncultured Acidobacteriaceae bacterium
CTGGAAAGCTGGGCCTACGTAACCAATGGGGCTCGCGGGCACTTCGGATGCTCGGGCAGTATTGAATTGCCGGGAGCGCTGGCCGAGGACGTGCTTTCGAACGGCACCGAACTTTCCGTGGCGATTGACCGCTTTGCGGGCGCGGTGGGGATTCGCGACGCGCAAGGAGCCTGGGGCGTGCTTTCGGGGAATCTGATCTCCAGGCAGGAAGCCTTCCGCGTGGCGGTGGTGGCGGCCTTTGCGCCGTTCTACAATTCCAAGATGTACGGAAAGGCGTTCGCGGCGGGCTCGTAGCGCCGTGTTACGCTTGCCGATCACCGGAGAACGAGGAGAAACGACGTGGACATCGTAAAGGGCAATATGGGCTGGATTGAAGTTGTGGTCGGACCGATGTTCTCCGGAAAAAGCGAAGAACTCATCCGTCGATTGCGTCGCGCGGAAATCGCCCGGCAGCGCGTGCAGATTTTCAAACCAGCCATTGATTCGCGATTTGCGGCGAACGAGATTGTTTCGCACTCTGGGCTGGGCATTCCCTCCGACAATGTCACCAAGGCTTCTGAGATTCTGGAGAAATTGCAACCGCGCACGGAAGTCGTGGGCATTGACGAAGCGCAATTCCTCGGAGACGAGCTGGTGGAAGTCTGCACAAAGCTCGCGAATCTTGGGAAACGCGTCATCGTCGCGGGACTGGACACCGACTATCGCGGCCGCCCCTTTGAACCCATGCCGCGCCTGCTGGCGGTCGCGGAAGAAATCACCAAGCTGCTGGCGATCTGCGTGCGTTGCGGCAATCCGGCGGTGCACACACAGCGAATGGTGGAAAGCGAAGAGCTGATCGTTGTCGGCGCCAGCGATTCCTACGAGGCGCGCTGCCGCCGCTGTTTTGAACCCAATCCCGCGCAGGCACGGAAAGATGCCGGCCCGATCGTGATGACGCGAGCCCGCGGCGCGGCAAACGGCACCGCTTAGGGTAGACTCGTCGTATACGCAATCCATCTCTGCACTTCAGGACACACATGCGCATCGAATCGAAAGCTCCAACACGCGTTGATTTAGCCGGTGGCACGCTGGACATCTGGCCGTTGTATCTTTTCCATCCCGGCGCCGTGACGCTGAACGCTGCCATTTCGCGTTACGCCCATTGCGTCGTGGAAACAAACACTCCGGGAGATGAAAGCATCAAGCTGATCTCCCTGGACACGAACCGCTCCGAGAATTTTGCGTCCTTCGCAAAATTGGTGAGCGCGAAACACTACCGCTTGCCCTTGCTGGCGGAAATCGTGAAGTTCTTCCGCCCCCCGGGAGGTTTGACGCTGACCACCAACTCCGAAGCGCCCGCTGGCGCCGGAATCGGCGGCTCCAGCGCCATGGCGGTGGCTATTTGCGCGGCGCTGGATCGCTGCACGGGTGCCGGCCGCAGCAAGGTGGACTGGATCCACATCAGCCGCGATGCGGAAGCTATCGTCATTCATATCCCCACGGGCATGCAGGATCATTACCCCCCGGCATTTGGCGGAGCAGCGGCGATTGAGCTGATTCCTGGCGGCGAGCGCCGCTTCGAGATTAACGTGAATCTGGATGAACTCGAGCGGCGCCTCGTGGTCTGCTACACCGGGAAACCGCGCAAATCGGCGATCAACAATTGGGGTGTATTCAAGGCCCACATTGATAACAAGAAGTCTGTCGTAAATAACCTGGAGCGCATTTCGCAAATCGCGCAGCAGATGCGCGCGGCTCTGGAAGCAGGCAATTGGGCGGAGACCGGGCGCTTGATGCACGACGAGTGGACCTTCCGCCGCAGAAACCTGCCCACGATTTCCACCAAAACCATTGATCGCATCATCGAGAACTCCCGGAAGAAAGGCGCGCTCGCTGGGAAAGTCTGCGGCGCGGGCGGCGGCGGCTGCGTCGTGCTGCTGATCGAGCCAGAGGCCCGCGGCCGGGTCGAAACCGCCGTATTAGAGGCTGGCGGCGAGTTGCTGCCGATGGTGATTGACCGCCAAGGGGTCACAGTCGTCACGCAGTAGTTTTTACAAACCAATAGCTATTCAAGCGGCTTCTTGCATCATAAAATAGGGTCTGCGCACCCCCGCGGGTGGCACGACCCCTGGAACCATGCACTATCTATTGGCCATCACGATTACTTTGCTTTTGCTCGCGGATACGGATGTGCCCAGGGCCTTCTCCTTGCGAAACGATTCGCATGCCCCCGCGGAAAGCTTTCCCTCCGGCGAATCCATTCCTCTTTGGCCCACGATTGTTTCCCGCGAAGAGCAGGAACCTCCGCCAGCCTCACCAGCGTCTGGTAAGAAGAGCGCCACGCTCCAGGAAAACTCTAAGCTGGCCCTGATTCGCTACGTTTCCGGCGAGTTTGCAAAGGCGCGCAAGCCGGTTCCCGGCGGCAAAGAGGGATTCGTCCTTTATACCGACAAACCGCTGAATCAGGATTCTCTGGATCATGCCGTCGCCCGACGCGGTGCTGCCGTGAACACAGGCGATAGCGTGCAAATCACCGGCCTCGAGTTTAAGGAGCACACCATCGGGGTGGACCTGAACGGCGGCGGCCATCCCAAGAAGCATTGGCGCGACCATCTTCAGATTGGCATGGGCGGCGGCATGCCCATGCCGCAAACGCAAACGACGACCACGCAAGACCAGGGACCAGCCGGGTTCCAGCCCGGAATGGGCGGCACAATCTACGTGCAATTCCCGAAGGCGATACCGGATCTCACCCCCGACGAATTGAAAGAAATCCTGGG
Organism: uncultured Acidobacteriaceae bacterium; assembly: GCA_964405585.1. Classification (GTDB taxonomy): domain Bacteria; phylum Acidobacteriota; class Terriglobia; order Acidiferrales; family UBA7541; genus Acidiferrum. Next base: position 2,760 of record CAYOOS010000144.1, read on the forward strand.
TCCGTTCCTGGACTTTGCGAAAGTACGTTCGGCGGCGGTCCACTGGATTGATACTTTGCCGCCGGAGATGAAGAAGGCCATCACGGAGCGCCACGCGGTGCTGGGCATGGACCGCGAGGAAGTGGTGGCGGCCATAGGAAAGCCCGACCGCAAAGTGCGCGAGCGCGATGCCAACGGCAACGATACGGAGGACTGGATCTACGGGCATCCCCCAGACAAAACAATCTTCGTGAAGTTCACCGGGGAGAGGGTCACGTCCATCAAGCAGTACCCGCAGTAGGACACATTGGCCTTCGCGTCCGGCCTACTCGCCCGGCAGGGCCTTCCACATTTTGCCGTCAGAGCTGAATAACCGACAACCCACTCACCTGCCGGAAATGCCGGAGATTCGCCGTAGCTACGCCATAACCAAGTTCGAGCGCGGCTACGCCGATCAACAAGTCAGCAAGAGGGACTCTTACCCCGCGGGCTTGATTCTGTCCGTCGAGTTGGCCGGCGCGAAGGGCCATAGATACGGTGACCACATAAACTGGCATCGCACTCAGCAACTCTTCGATGAATTTTTCTCTCTTTGATTTTCGTTCAGGAGAATCGGCGCGGGCCGCTCCGTGCGCCATTTCGATGAGTGTCACAACCGATATGCCGACTTCGGTTTCCCCAACCTCTTGGGTGATAGCGCTCAAGACTTGTCGAGCGTTCTTGCCTCGACGTTCGGCAGCGATCAAAACGCTCGAGTCGAGAATCAATCCCATGGGGGTGGGTCAAGAGGTTCGTGATGGCTCGCGACAGCGGCTTCAACGTCTTTGGCGAAGTCATCATCAACTGTGTTTATCGAGTCTTCAGGAAGCAGCGCGACGCATTCGGAGATGGTACGCCGAACCGGCCCGGCGGGATGCAGTACGGCAACGGGTCTCTCATCCTTTTCAATGATAATCTCCGCGCCTGCGCGCACGTGGGCCAGGAGCGTCGCAACGTCGGTGGCGGCGGCCTCTTTTTCGGAAATGTGGATCACGTGCCTCGTCATGTCTTGATTATACACCGTTGCAGACTGTGCCCAACCCACGGGTAACTCTAGACCGACACACACGAAAACCGAAAAAGTCCGGCTTCTGCAAAATCCAACTCGGAAGGGTAGGCCAGCTAGGGTCAGTTCAGCCCGCTAAGGGTGCGCCAGCCACGGCAGTCGGACCGGGGTTTGCGCGATCGGGCTAGCACGCCTAGTATCTTTGGATGCCGAAATCCTCGCAGCTCAAATTGCCACCCGGCCCCGAATCCGGTTTCTTTGACGGTCTACGCAGTCCCATCCGCCGCGACCCGCTGACCTTCCTGACGCAAGTCGCGAAAACCTACGGTGACATCGTGGGTTTGCGCTTCCTGAATGTACGTACCTACCTGGTGGTGCATCCGGATCAGATTGAAGACGTGCTGGTGACGAACGCGCGGAAGTTCATCAAGGGCCGCGCGCTGCGGGCCAACAAGCATTTGTTTGGCGAGGGCCTCCTGACCAGCGAAGGTGATTTGTGGCTGCGGCAGCGTCGCTTGATGCAGCCGGCCTTTCATCGCGCGCGAATCGCGGCCTACGCGGGAACCATGACCGGTTTTGCCGCACGGATCGCCGAGGAGTGGAAGCCCGAACAGCAACTCGATTTGCACCGCGAGATGATGCGGCTGACGCTGCTGGTGGTCGGCAAAACGCTGTTCAGCGCGGACGTCGAGCGCGATGTCCCGCAAGTGGGCAAGACGCTGGATGTCCTTCTGGAATACGCCTCGGACATTCGCCGCATGATCTTTTTCCCCAAGTGGCTGCCCACGGCACGAAATCTTCGGACGCGACGCGCCATAGGGCAGCTCGACAAAATCATTTTCCGGATTATCCGCGAGCGCCGGGTTCTTGACCAGGACACGGGCGATCTGCTGTCCATGCTGCTCAGCGCACAGGACGAAGATGGCTCGCGCATGAGCGACCAGCAGCTCCGCGACGAAGTTGTCACCTTGTTTCTCGCCGGGCACGAGACGACCGCCAACGCTTTGGCGTGGACGTGGTGGCTGCTGACGCAACATCCCGAGGTCGAGCAAAAATTGCACGCGGAACTCGAGCACGTCCTGGGCGGGCGCTTGCCCACGATGGAAGATCTGCCGCAACTCGCGTACACCAGCCACATCTTGACGGAATCGCTGCGCCTCTATCCGCCCGCCTGGGCCATGGCACGCCTCGCCGTGGAGGACCATGAAATTCTGGGCTATCCCGTACCAAAAGGCACCGGCGTCACCGTCTGCCAGTGGATCGTGCATCGCGACCCGCGCTGGTACGAAGCGCCCGCCGAGTTCAGGCCCGAGCGCTGAGAAGGGAATCTGCTGAAAGAATTGCCCCGCATGGCGTACTTCCCATTTGGCGCGGGCTCGCGCCAGTGCATCGGAAACGCCTTCGCGCTAATGGAAGCAACGCTAGTCCTCGCCACAATCGCGCAATGTCACCGCTTCCGCCTGGTGGAAGGCCACGAAGTAACCCCATGGGCGTCGCTAACTTTGCGCCCAAGGAACGGTGTGCATGCAGTAGTGGAGGAGCGGAAGCAGCAGAGGCCGATGTGACCGAGTCATCGCGAATCGTGTCGCTGCTGTTCAGGGACGCCCCCAAGACCTAAGCAAGAAATCGGACCTTGGGCACTTGTGGAGGAGAAAAGTGTCTTGTGCAGGCAAATACCAAACCGTGAGGTGAGTCACCAAGCGCCGTCTGAGTGCTTCAAGGGTACGCCGCTTGCCAGAGCGGCTTTCCTTTGGGAGACCATCGTGGAGAATTCTAAACGGTCCTTCCTGTATAGCTTATCGAGCTTTTTGTCGTATCCAACAATCACCCCAGGCGTACGACAAACTATCGTAGAAAGAAACCCTTCTGTCTGCTCCTCGTTGGTGGCAGATATCTCAAGCGTCTTGCCTCTCGAATCTCGTAACACCGCGGAATAACTGGTTCCGGTTGGAATTAAGTTTACAGAGTGCTTGGTGCGCTTTCTGTATACCCATAGGAGCTCATCTCGACGCATGACGATAGACTTGGCCACGGTGCAACTAATCAGCCAGTTTTCGGTCATCCTTACCCCAAGCAAGTAGCTGGAACCAGCGGCAACCTCGGCGTCAATCTGAGGTACCAGGCTGAAGATTGGTCCATATTTGGATATCATTCTTGCCAGTGGATGCGTTTCCGGCGAGTCCGTCCGCTTTTTGTAAAGATAAAAAAGCCACATCGCCCCGATGACGAAAAGCAGCGCGACCGTAACGGACGACCAGAAGTCACTGTCCGCATATTCCTCTGAAGCGTCCAGCATCACCGGAAACGTCGCTTCCTCTATACTCCTCGAATCCTGGAGACCTGAGAAGAGGCGTTTCTTAAGATCATCGGGCAGCGCTACGATTCTTCCCAAGTAGGAATCGGCTTGTTCCTTAGGTTTGGCTTTCACAACCAACAGGTGCTTGCCAACAATCATCACCATGTATTCCGCGGTGACCCTTTCTGACTCCACCACTCCGTTACGAGTGGACTTCTGGATCGATTCGATGCCCGTCGTGTCAGTGTCTCTACCTCTCACCGTAATGTAGTTCCTCAACCTTGCGTTCGAGTTAGACAATGTGACCAATTGGTCTTCGCCGAAGTGCGCAGGCCCGGCAGCAAGATTGATGATTGTTTTCGATCTATAAAGGAGGATGGCCAGCGCAAGAAACGCTAATATCTTGCCAATGGTGCGGAGAGTTTTAGAGGTTGAGGCAATGGTCTGCCCGACGAATCCTTCCCACATGGGGTTAGCATTCACCAGCTGCGGAAATTATTCAAGTGGCATATGAATAGAGCACAACAGGCCGGAAATTTTTGGGATCTGTGGTCGATGGGCCACCTGACGACAATATCTTTTGTGCAAGCCCCTTCAAAAGGTTTCGACGCAATATTGGGGGTCCCGCCCGCGAGCTAGGCCTTGCCATCACAAAACGTGCTCAATCGAGAAAAGGAACGACAAGCTGAGCTAGATGCATGCGAATCCGCTGAACCGAGGGTTGGTGGAACACCCGGGAAACTGGCCGTGGAGCAGTTGGTCGTCCTTTATGGGAGAAGCGGCACTGATTTTATGGATCTGGATGAGTAGAGAGACGAAGACAGAGGCGCCCCCAAGGCATAGGTAACAACCGAACCTGGGGCACTCAACTTCGTCTTGCCGACTGGGCCTGGGTTCGCCGCGGTCACTCTTTGAGCATTGGCGTGACAACGCGGTAGTCGTGGTAGCATCTTTGGCCGCAGCCGACCAGAAGTGGGGAGTGTACAAATGAACTCAGTTAATCCAACAAATCACCGCGACGGACTAACCCTGCGTCAGGCGGCGCTAATTGCCGGCTTCGCCTATCTCCTCGGTCCCGTCACCTATGCTGAGTTTTCCATCTGGCCCAAGCTGCTGGTTGCGGGCAACATCGAACAAACCGTTCAGAACCTTGTCGTCCATCGCGGACTACTCGTTGTCGCAATCATGTGTTACCTCGTGGAGTTCATCGAAGACGTGGTGATTGCCTGGGCGCTCTACGTATTGCTCGCCCCGGTAAACCGAGCGGTGTCCTTGCTAGCCGCATGGTTCAGGCTCGTGTACACGACGATCGCTCTCTTCGGCCTAATGAAACTCGTGACCGTGTTTCATCTCGTGAACACTCCGGATTACCTCACGCTGTTTGGGTCCGGCCCGCTTCATGCCCAAGTTAAGCTTCTGCTCGATTCCTATCGCACCGATTGGTCCATGGGCCTGGTGCTATTTGCGATTCACCTGATTCTGCTGGGTTGCTTGATTTACCGGTCCGGCTACATGCCCAGAATCTTGGGGATTCTGCTGGTAATCGATGGATTGGGCTGGATAATCGACAGCCTGCAGCCCTACCTTTATCCAAACGCCCATCTGGGTTTTATCTTTCTCACGTTTTTCGGGGAAGTGTTCCTGATGCTCTGGCTCTTGATTCGCGGCTGGAAGATCCAGGAGCCGACCCCAGGACACGGGTAAAGACTCAAACCTGGGGCACTCGGATAAAACAGTGAGTGGAGCAAGCGGCTATTCAGCCAGATGTGGGCAAGCACGAGCAGCACGATTGCCATCATCAGGACGAAATGGGCGCGACGGACAAGCCCCGAGGGACCCGGCCCCAAGTAGCGCAAGGCAGCACCCACGCCAAGTTGGATGAACAACAGGACCAGGGCAACAGTGGCCAGCCAGAGCCCGTTGGTAAGACTCGGCAGGATATGTCCCGCGCGAAGCGCTGGCCAACCGTGCCACAACGAAACACCGCCAAGGAGCAGGGCAAGCCAGTAGTGGGGCCAGAGTGGCAAGAGCGGCGCAACCGAACTGGAGCCATCCGCTCGGCGGCCACCCCGGACGAGCACACCGCTTAGATAAGGAATAGCAATAACCGCGGCGAGCAACGCGGCGCTAATCCAGCCCCGCTGCCCGGTCGGGGAAACTATGGCGAATAGCGGCATTAGAGGCGGCATAGGGTAAGACGATGCGCTACAATGGTAGCTGGAAAAGGGCTTGGACGTGGAGTAGGCGGCAGAGCAAAAAGGGCCAAACCCGCGAATCACGCTGCAAATTGGTTCAGCACACTCGCAACTAGAGCGCAGCGGCAAGAATCAATCGAGATAATCTGCCAGAAATCCCGGCAGGTTGTTTGTGACCTAGGACACTTCGGTTCGCGTTGACTTTCCCTTACACTACTCCTGGCTATTTCTGTTCTACACATGGCGGCGTTGGCACTCAACTCGCCGCCGCAAACTATCCCCCACCGGAGGAAGCATGCCTATTAAGGTTGGAATCAACGGCTTCGGCCGCATCGGTCGCAATATTGTGCGCACAGCGCTGGATGACAAGGACATTCAGTTTGTAGCCGTGAACGACATCACGGATGCCAAGACCCTGGCGCACCTTCTGAAATATGACTCGGTCCTCGGAAACCTCCCGAACAAGATTACCTACACGGACGACAGCATCAGCGTGGATGGCAAGAGCTTTAAAGTATTCAAAGTGAAGGACCCGGCGGAAATCGATTGGGCCAGCGTCGGTGCGGACATCGTTGTCGAGTCCACCGGCTTGTTCACCAAGGGTGCGGATGCGCGCAAACATATTCGCGGCCCGGTGAAGAAGGTCATTATTTCGGCCCCTGCCACGGATCCGGACGCCACGTTTGTGCTTGGCGTGAACGAAAAGACCTATGACCCGGCGAAGCATCATGTGGTATCGAACGCTTCGTGCACCACGAACTGCCTGGCCCCAGTGGCCAAGGTGCTGCAAGATACTTTCCACATCATCGCCGGCACAATGACGACCATTCACTCCTACACGAACGACCAGCGGTTGCTCGATCTGCCGCACAAGGACCTGCGGCGCGCTCGCGCGGCGGCGTTGAGCATGATCCCGAGCACCACCGGAGCGGCGAAGGCGCTGAAGCTGGTCATCCCGGAATTGGGCGGCAAGATTGACGGTTA
>CAYOOS010000145.1:0-1396 GCA_964405585.1 uncultured Acidobacteriaceae bacterium
ATACGCGGCCACGGGCAAAGCCAACTACCCGTTTATCTCACACGAAGGCGGCAAGGAGCCTCTGCGCGCCGAATACTCCTTCTATACGATGGGCAGCGACCACGACGTCTATCAAGATTCCTCCTTCGGCATTCCCGCGATCTACCTGAATGACTGGCCTGACCGCTTTATCCACACCAATCTCGACACGGCCGCCAATATTGATTCGACGAAGCTGAAACGTGCCGCGTTCATCGGCGCCGCCAGTGGCTATTTCCTTGCAATTCTCACGGCCCAAATCTACGAGGAAATCTCGCGGCACGGTTCCATCGAGCGCGTCAACGAAATGTGGGAAGCCCCTCGTCGAGTAGAACAGTTGTCGCCTGACGAATCGGATAAGATGCTCCGGCTGTGGTCCCAGCGATCGCTTGCCAAGCTGGACTCTCTGGCGAGTTTCATGTCCATTTCCATTGACGTGATCCCAGAGGCATCCTATTTAGAAGAACAGCAGCGCCGCCTCGCGGAGGCATCGGGTCCGGAAGCTCCTCCCACTGGTGATGGCCTCATGAAATTTGCGCGTAACCCTTCCCTGAAAGGGCCGATGGAAGTGTTCGGCAGTAACTACCTAGCGGACGAACTTGCCAAGCGCGGGGTCACAACAAAGCTAAAACTCCTCGAATACAGCGGCCTGTGGGGCAGGGGCGAAGAATATGCCTATGAAGTGCTCAATTTCGCCGACAGAAACCGCAACGCGCAGCAAATCCGCGATGCCGTATCCGCCGAGTATGGCCCGGTGCCACTGGACATGGTGGTCGAATACCTGAAGGCGCTGGAAGCGGCCGGCGTTGTCGAACGGGTAGAGTAACCCAGAAGCTGAAAGGGAGGATAGATTCCACCACTCCGGAACGGCGGAAAACGCCGTTCCTCCGGTCGGAATGACAATCTTGGATTGGTGAGACAATCAGCGGGCGACGGCCTGCGCGGGCGCGCCTGCAATTTCCCGGAAGCTGAAGTGCGTCGTAAGCCCGGTCAGCGGATGGCCGTCGGTTTCCGCGTAAGGATAAATAAAATAGTTCAGCGGCGGCCCTTTCTGTTCCGGCGAAAGCACGATGTCGCGCCCATAAGTGAAGAAAACGCGGTTGGCGTCGTGGGCGCCGAAAAAATAGTCGTGTTTCGCGGGATTCTTCCACGCTTCGCTGGCGTCCACGGGAATCCAGCCCGTCCCGTTGACGTAAAACTCCGCCCAGCAGTGGTAGCCGGGGATGTCGCCCTCCGTTTTCCCCTCGGGAACCGGAAAGCCGATTTCAAAGCGGGCGGGAATCCCAGCGGCGCGCATCATGCCGATGAACAGGGAATGGAAGTCCGTGCAATTCCCGCGTTTCGACGTGCAGGCCCACACGGCGTCGCCGCGCCCCCA
>CAYOOS010000145.1:1496-9222 GCA_964405585.1 uncultured Acidobacteriaceae bacterium
CAAGGGGACAACACGAAGCACGCGCATCATTACGTCTGGCTCCTGAACATTTGGATTGTTTAAACGTGGCGATGGATACTTGCCCGGCGCAAGCTCCGCTTGACCATCACCGCCATGACCCGGCTATTTCTTGCGGGTATACGTGAGCGTCTCCACCATCGATTTCCCATGATCATCAAATGTCCACACCTGGGTCAGGTGGTCCTTGTCCGGAATTGTGACCGAGAGCGCCACCATGTGCCCCTCGTCCGGTGTTTTCGTGCCGGAGACACGCACAAAGCTGAAATCATACTTGCCCGTTGCCGCTGTTACCGGGGGCGTTTGCATGGTGGGCTGATTTCCCGCGGAACAGTAGTGCGTGACCACAACGCGGTCGCCATCCAGCGAGTACATGGTGATCATTTCCGATCCGTCGGGGCTGTGCAGGCGTTCCATCAGCACGCTTCCATTGGAAACCACTTGATACGTCGCAGTGCCTTTGGAACCCTGAGCGTTCGTTCCCTGCCACTCGCCAGCCAGCGATTTCAATTGATCAAACGCGGGCGTGGAGCGGGCAGGTGGGTGCATCTCCTGGGCCGCGGCAAATACGCACAGGGACAAACAAAGCAGCAACAAAACGAGGGTACGCAGGCGATCCATACAAATCCTCCTTGCGGCGCGTCGGGAGCAGAGAAACAAGAGGCCCGGCAGACACCATGGGTGTGGAGGATTCTGGCGCAACGCGAACCAGAAGTCGAGTGCAGAAAACCGCCCTTCTGGAGCGGCCAAGGCTTGCTTCCGGGCCCCGGGCAGGTGTTGCATGGGCCACTCCCTCCGGCGGTATGTCATTGACCAACGCGCAAAGCCCTACATACCATAGAAATATGGCCTACAAGCCTATCCTCGGCCCCTCGCTGGGCGCATTTGCATGCTTCGCACTACTGTTGGGCCTGGCGGGTTGCGAGGACGCCACCAAAAAGCCCCTGCAGGCACCCGTTCCGGCCCTGGCCCCGGCGAAGGTTGCCGCCGCCGTGCCCGATGTCGGCGCTCTACCGCTGCGGAATCTGGCTGTGCAGCCCATTGTTTCGCTGCAAGCGCCAGTTCCCGGCGGCATCGACTACCTGATCGAAAAGGTGAAGGAAAAATTCACCTCGGGCGAGGCCAATTACCGGGCCGGCCATCTAGAAGCCGCGCGCCGCGATTATGATGACGCGGTCGATTGGATGCTCGAGAGCGGCTACGACCCCAACAGCGATGCGCGCTTGAGCGAACTCTTCCATCAAGTCACGGACACGATTTACACCGACGAGTTGCAGGCCTTTCGGGCCGGCGATGGCTTCAGCGAAGCTCCCGCCGTCCCCGCGGCCATTGATGAAGTGGCGGAATTGACGTTTCCCGTCGACGAGCAACTGAAGGAGCATGCCGAAGTCGCCGCCAAGAAAGTTTCCCACGATCTGCCGTTGACCGTGAATGACACGGTGGTCTCCTACTTGAACTTTTTCCAGACGCCGCGTGGCCGCGCGATCGTCGAAAATGGCCTGCGCCGCTCCGGCAAATACCAGGCGATGATCGCCCGCGTGCTCGGCGAAGAAGGCGTGCCTCAGGACTTGATCTACCTGGCGCAAGCGGAGAGCGCTTTTCAGCCGCTGGCGCTTTCGCGCGCGGGGGCCCGCGGCATCTGGCAATTCGTGCAGTGGCGCGGCAACGAGTACGGCTTGAAGCGCAGTTGGTGGGTGGACGAGCGCCTGGATCCCGAAAAGGCCACGCGGGCGGCGGCGCAGCATCTGCGCGATCTGTACGGTCTCTTTGGCGACTGGTATCTGGCCATCGCCGCCTACAACTGCGGCCCCGGAAACGTCCAGAAGGGCGTGGAGCGCACCGGCTATGCCGATTTCTGGGAACTGTACAAGCGCAACGTCCTTCCCCGCGAAACCAGGAATTACGTGCCCATCATTCTGGCGCTCACTTTGATCGCGAAGGACGCGGCGCACTACGGCATCGCCGTGGAGGCGGACGCGCCGGTGGATTTCGATGTGATCAAGCCGGGCCGCGCCATCGACCTCCGGCTGGTTGCGGAAACGATTGACGTGGACGTGGCCACCCTGCGCGCTTTGAACCCCTCACTCCTGCGCATGGCTACCCCGGAAGATCCCAACTTCGTTCTCTACCTCCCTAAGGGCACCTCGCAAAGGTTCTCCGCGGAGATCGCGGACATTCCCCCGGACAAGTGGGTGAGCTGGCGCCGCCATCGCGTCGAGTCCGGCGATACGCTGACCTCCATCGCCAGGCAGTATCGCGTGACGCCGGCCGCCATTGCGGACGCCAACGAATTGGACCGCAGCGAGCCCTTGACGCCGGGGGAGAAGCTCATCATCCCCGCCACCCGCCCGCCCGAAGAAACCAAGAGCCGGCTGGTGCGCTACCGTGTGCGCAAGGGCGATACCCTGGACGGGGTTGCCGATCAGTTCAGTGTGACCGGAGAGCAAATCCGCAAATGGAATGGCCTGAAGGCTCCCAAGGTCTCCCGCGGCATGGTCTTGCGCATTTATACCGTCGGCGGAGCCCCGGAAACGCATACGGTGCGCAGTTCCGCCAAGTCCAAGAAGCCTTCCGCACACAGTTCCGGAAAGACCGGGCAGTAGTCCCCGGCGAAATCCAGGGTTCCAACTTGGCAGCTCTGTATCGTGGCCGCGCGGGGCTCTTGTACGCTGTCGCCTGTTGCGCTGTCTTGGTCCGGCCTTAACCCGTTAGGGACAACTTGCAGGGAAGCCCGCGAGAACTCTTGACATCCACGTTGGAGTGGGATAACAAATCGCAAGGACGGAGTGACCCATCTCCGGCTGGAGCAGCATGCCAAGAACATCGGGAAAACAAGAGCCCCCAGGGGAGGAACGTATGGATTTCGAGAAGGATAATTTTGAAGAAGATGATGAGCTGTCCCGGCTGGAAGAGGACGACGAGCTGGGTGGCGATGCCGAGGGCGTGATCGAGGAGCAGGAAGAGATCCTCTTGGCAGAAGACGAACCCGCGGAGGAGCCTGGGGAAGAAGCCCCGGCGAAGCCCGCACCCAAGGCTGCGCCGAAGAAGGCGGCGAAAAAACCCGCCAAGAAGGCGCCCAAGAAAGCAGCCAAGAAGGCTCCGAAAAAAGCCAAGAAGGCCAAAGCAAAGCCGAAGAAGGCCGCCAAGAAAGCCGGCAAGAAACGCCGCCGTTAAGCCGCAAGGGCGCGCAATAATTCGAATTCACGGAAGCCCCGATTCGGTTTCACGGGGCTTCTTTGTTTGGCCGCTGCGCCGGGCGCCGCATTGGCACTGTTTTGTTTCCTCCGGGAACTCCGCCTGCCGCCACGAACGCGCCGTTTCGGTGCGTGGTTCGCGCCAGAATGAAAATTCGTACGTGCGGCTCCCTCCCCGCTCTTGCCCAAACCCGCAAGTACCGTTAGGATAACCGCGTATGTTGCGAGCCATGGAGCACATACGGCGGATGCGCGGCGGGGCGCAGGGGCACCTCATGCGGTGCTCGGACAGCAACTATTACGTCGTCAAATTCCAAAATAACCCGCAGCACCTGCGCGTACTGGTGAATGAGCTGCTCGGTACGAGGTTGGCGTCCCGGCTCGGGTTGCCCACCACCCCGGTGGCTATCGTCGAGGTCAGCCGTGAGCTGATCGCGTTGACCGAGGAGTTGTGCATCGAGTTGGCCCGTTCCCGCACGCCTTGCGCCGCGGGGCTGCAATTCGGTTCGCGCTATCCGGGCGATCCGCGCCGCCTGGTGCTGCACGATTTCCTGCCGGATGAAAAGTTGCGCGAGGTCAGCAATATTCACGATTTTGCGGGCATGCTGGTGTTCGATAAATGGACCTGCAACACCAACGGACGGCAAACGCTTTTTTTTGAAGAAAAGGGTCCGGCACCGGCAATAGCGGCGAGCGAGGTCCCCGGGGAAACTCCCCACGCGGCGGGAAGCGGTGCGCTCCCCTACCGAACGCTAATGATCGACCAGGGCTTCTGCTTCAACGCCGGGTGAATGGAATTTTCCGGATGCGCCCCTGCGCGGCTTGTACGCACGCAACCGCGTCTATGAAGGCGTCACGGGCATGCAGTCTTTCGGCCCTTGGCTGGAACGGCTGGAACATCGCATCACCGAACGCGTGCTGGGGGATCTTGCGGGCGAGATTCCGCCCGAATGGTACGCGGACGATTACGATGCCGTGATGCGCCTGCTGGAACAGTTGCTGCGGAGAAGGGCGCGCGTGCCGGAGCTGCTGCTATCGGCAAAATCCTCCAACCGGCGGCCGTTTCCGTATTGGGCCCGTAATTCGTGACTCGTGCAAGAACGGCACCGGCCGCCGGTCTTGAGTTTTCACGAGTCACTCGTCACGTGGCTCGAATCATGCTACGGAGAGGAACGCCATGATCACAGAGACAAACGATTCTCGAGCGAATGAACGCGCCTGCGCCTACCGCGTGCTCCGTTACACGCCCAACCTCGTGCGTGACGAGTGGGTCAATATCGGCGTGCTGGTCTTCGATCCCCAAACCGGCGAGCGCCGCTTGCGGCTGATCGAGGAGCCCGCGGAGTACGCGCGCGTGCGCCGCCTGCATCCCCAGGCCGACGAAGAACTGCTGCGGGCTTTGCGCGACGACCTGGAAAACCGCTTCGCCGGCGCAAGTGAACTTTTCCCCGGCAACGGTAAGGAAACGGGAAAGGCTCCCGGTGCCGGAAACGGCCAGACCGCCTGGTTGCGGCTTCTGGGCAAGTGGGACGACACGCTCTCCAACGCTCTGCAGCTTGCGCCGCAAAAGGGCGTCTACGCCGACGACCTGGACGCGGAAACCGAGCGCCTGTATGCCGATCACGTGGCCACGGCGCGCGCCGCTGCCCGGGTGGGCGCACCCGGCAGCCGCGGCGTGGTGCGCTCCTATTGCGCGCAGGTCCTGAAGCAGGCGCGCCTGTGGGAGCGCATGCAGAAGGGCGTGCACGCGGAGGAGTTCACCTTCCCCGGCGATCCCATGCGCCTCGATTACGGCTACCGCCGCAATGGCACGCGCGGCTTTGTGCAGGCGCTCAGCGTGACGCGCGCGCCCGCCGATGCCAAACTGCTGGCCTACACTGTGGACCGCATCCGCGACAAGGTGAAGTCCAGCGAGTTTACTGCCGTCACCGATGTGGTCCTGCTGGCCGAAAACGAACGGCATCGCTTCGTGCGCGACACCTTGCGGGACGCCGGCGTGGAAGCCGTGGCGATGGAAGGCTTCGCGGTTTGGACGGCGAAGATGCGGCCGATGATTCAGTGATGGAGTTATCAGCAATCAGTTATCAGTCGGAACGGGCGCACGGATTCAACGATCGTGAGTCTGTTTGCCAAATCCGGACCAGAGCAGACTTGTCACAGTTGCTCTAAGCCGGGATTTCTTGGCACTTCTGGATTTTGCACGGTTGCGAGAACCATTGCCGGCAGCAAGCCGGACACTGAAGCGAATTCATTACGAACTTTTTCTACTCTACTGAAGACTGTGACCTGAAGACTTAAAACTGCGCCCCCTCACAGCACCGGCTCGGCCCAGTTTTCGAGTGTTTCTTTCACCTTGTGCAGGAACTGGTGCGCGATTGCGCCATCCACCACGCGGTGATCGTAGCTCAACGTTACGTAACACATCGAGCGGATGGCGATGGCATCGTCCACTACAACCGGCCGCTTCTCGATGGCGCCCAGCCCCAGGATAGCCACGTTGGGCTGGCTGATCACCGGCAGGCCGAACAAGCCGCCGAAGACGCCCGGATTCGTGATGGAGAATGTGCCTTCCTGCACCTCTTCGGGCTTCAGTTTCTTCGAGCGCGCGCGTTCCGCCAGGTCGTTCAGGTTGCGCTGGATGCCCAGCAGGTTCTTCTCGTCCGCGTTTTTCACCACCGGGACGATCAGGCCCCAGTCCAGGGCCACGGCGATGCCGATGTTGATCTCCTTGTGCGAAACCACATTCGTGCCGTCGAGCGAAGAATTGACGATGGGATAGGCGCGCAGGCCCGCCACCGCCGCCTTCACGAAAAACGGCATGAAGGTCAGCTTGGTTTCGTAGCGCTTCTCGAACTCTTCTTTGGACTTCGCGCGCAATGCCGCAACCTTGCTCATGTCAATTTCGTCGACGGAATAGACATGCGGCGAAACGTGCTTCGACGCCACCATGTGCTCGGCGATCTTCTGCCGCATCACGCTTAACGGGTGCACTTCGTAATTCCCGAAATAAATGCGCTCCCGCGGGACGCCCACCTGCAATGCGGGAACAAACTGGCTGCCATGCGCTGCCAGCGCGCCGGGCTGAGCCACGGCTGCCGGAGACGGCGGCGGAATCGCGTGCCTCGCCGCAGCCGGAGAAACCTCTGCCGGCGTGCCCGCAGAGGCTGTGCCAGACGAGGCCGCAATCACCGTCTCAATATCCTGCTTGGTGATGCGGCCGCCCGCGCCACTGCCTTCCATCGTGGAAAGGTCCACGCCATGTTCCTTGGCCATGCGACGTACCAGCGGGGAAGAGTGAATGCGTTCCGTGGAACCTGCTGGCGCAGCTGGCATCGCAGGGGCTGAAGGTACAGCCGCGGGAGTGGGGGGTGGTGCAACGGGCTTGCTGGCCGCGGGCGCGGGTGCTGTCGGAACAGCCGGCGCTGGTTTTGCCGCAGGCGCTGTTGCCGCAGGAGTTGGCGCCGGAGCCGATGTCGCCGCCGGCCCCGCCCCATCAATTACGGCCACAATCGTCTGGATGGGCACCGTCTGCCCTTCCGGCACTTTGATCTCTTTCAGCACGCCGGCCGAAGGCGAGGGAATTTCCGCATCCACCTTGTCGGTGGAGATTTCAAACAGCGGCTCGTCCCGCTCGACCTTGTCGCCGGGCTTCTTCAGCCACTTGGTGATGGTGCCTTCAAAGATGCTTTCGCCCATCTGGGGCATGACCACATCGACTGGCATTGCGGTGATCTCCTTGCTCTCTGGGCTCTCTGGAAAACTGCCAACCGGGGCGCTCTTGGCCGGTAAAAGCCGAACCTTTTAATATTACTAGGAAATTCAACGGAACAAAAACACATGTCCTGGTCGGTGACGTCAAGCGGCTTTCTTGGACCAACCGACATGCTGGTTATGGCTTTTTGCGGTGCTCGTCGAACCAATTGAGGGTGTACACGACCTTGGCCACCTGGTGGCTGGGACGGCGGCTGAGCCCGTGCGGCTCGCCCGGGAAACGCACCAGTGCGGATTCCACCTTCAGCAGCTTGAGTGCTGCGTAAAACTGCTCGGCTTCGGAGATCGGAGTGCGGAAGTCTTCCTCGCCGGTCATCAGCAGCGTGGGAGTCTTTACGTTTTTCACCAGCGAAATGACGGAGCGCTTCATGTAATCGTCGGTGTAATCCCAGGGGTTGCCGGAGAACCAGTATTGGGCGCCGAACGAGGGCAGATCCGAGGTGAGCACCCAACTGTACCAGTTGATGACCGGATAAAGGCTGGCGGCAGCGCGGAAGCGATCGGTGTGACCGATCATCCAGCAGGTCAGCACGCCACCGCCGGAACCGCCAGTGACAAAGAGATTGTCCTGGTCGATGTAGCCCTTGGCGAGCAGGGCGTCAACGCCGGAATTGAGGTCCTGAAAATCGTTGCCGGGATAGGCGTGATGAATCAGATTGGCGAACTCCTCGCCATAACTGGTGCTGCCGCGCGGATTGGTGTACAGGATCACGTAGCCTTTGGCGGCCCAAATCTGCGCATTC
>CAYOOS010000146.1:0-9222 GCA_964405585.1 uncultured Acidobacteriaceae bacterium
AAGCCGCCGAGGCCTTCACCTCACCCTTCACGTTGGCGATGTTCACGCTGCCCGATGCCGTGGATACGCGCAGATATCCGCCGATCCCCGAAACTTCAATCGAGCCGCTCGCCGCGTTCAGCTCCGTATCTCTCTCGATGCGATACACATGCACGTAACCGGAAGCCGAAGAGCACTTCACCGGCCCGCGTACCTGATCGATGGTCACGCCACCGGAAGCTACGCCTGCGTCCACCTCCGTTTCGTGCGGCACTTCAATCTCATAATCAATCGAAACATTCTTCAACCACGATGTGTCCTTGCCCACGCGAATGGTATCGCCACGCTGCTCCAGCGGAGGATTGCTCACCGCCTCCGCGATGTTCTTTTCCGAGCTCCCCCAAAGAGACCAGCCCCCGGTCACTTTTCCGTGGATGTGCACCTTTCCGTCCACTCCGCCATGTATCTTCACGTTGCCGGAGCCGTTGCTCAGCTCCAGCCGCGTGGGCCCGGTAACGCTAAACGTCTTGTCGAAAGTATTGTCCGCCGCGAATGCCTGCAAAGAGAAAAGGGAAAATGCCGCGGCAAAAAGAAAGATTCCAGGCAAACCAAGTCTGTGCATGCGCATAATGTGCTCCCGCCCGCGCTTTCTGGGCCTTCTACCAATAATGTACGCAATTCTGGAATTTATGTTCCCGTAGATTTTGCCAGGGTTTCGTTCAGCGACCCCTGCCGGTAGCCTTCCAGATCCAGGGCTACATACGCGAAACCCGCTGCTTTCAACGCGTTAGCCACCGCCGCGGCCATTTCCGGCGTCAGCGCTCGGGGCAGCTCGTCAGGCGCCAGCTCGATGCGCGCCATATTCTCATGCAGGCGCACCCGGAATTGCCTAAAACCCAGCTCTCGCAGGGCCGCTTCGCCGCGCTCCACCAGCGAAAGCCGCGCCGCGGTCACTTCCGTTCCATAAGGCAGCCGGGAAGACAGGCAAGCGGACGCAGGCCGGTCCCAGGAGGGCAGTCCCGCGCGCTCGGACAGAAAGCGAATCTCCGCCTTGTGCAGTTGCGCGTCCAGCAGCGGCGTCAGGATGTGGTGTTCATGGGCGGCGCGATGCCCGGGCCGGAAATCGGACGTATCATCCGCGTTCAATCCGTAAGCGATGGCGGCAAAATGGCGTTCCGCGGCCACCTGGTCCAGCACAGAGAACAGCTCGTCCTTGCAGTAGTAGCAGCGGTCCGAAGCGTTGGCGCGGTAGGCGGGATTCTCCAGTTCGTGCGTCTCGATGAATTCGTGGCGCACGCCGGTGGTCTGCAGGAACTTCTCAAGCTGCTCGCGATCGTAAGTGGAATAGCTCGCGCTAAGAGCGGTCACGCTGAGCGCGCGTTCCCCAAGCACGCGATGCGCAGCCCACGCCAGGTACGCGGAATCGGTGCCGCCCGATAGGGCCACGATCAGGGAAGGGAGGTCGGCCAGCTTGGAGAAAAGGACTTGCTCCTTCTCGGGGGCCGCGTGCGCCGAAGTCTCTTCCTTGTGGATCTGTACCAGTGGCTTCATCGCACAGATGAGTATAGCGCCATCCAGCCCATTCCGCAGCCTCGCACTGCCCAGCCGCACACGCTACTTGAAATCCAGCAGCACGTCCACCGTTCCCTTGGCCGCATCGTCCTGCAGCCAATGCCCCACGGTGTCGTAGTGTATCGGCAACTCCTTGAAAACCGTCGCGCGGTGGATCTCCAGCCGGTTCAGGAATTGCTCGAACACCTTCTTATTGAACACGTCGCCCGGTTTCATCGGCCACGCATCGCGAATCAATCGTTCGCCCGCCAGCGACATCCCGGTGATAGTCATCTGGTTGAACTTAAACGCTTGTCCTTCCGTAATCGCAACCGCGTAGGAAACCGTATGCGCTTGGTCGTCATAAGTGGCCGCCGGTGTCAGCTTCGCTTCCAGGTAGCCGCGCTCGCCATACTCTTCGCGGACGCGGTCCCATCCCGCTTCAATCCCCATCCCGTCGGCCAAGTCCCCGGGTTTCAGCCCCAGCGTCGTCGTAAGCGTGATCGTGGAAAGCGCCTGGTTGCCGCTCCACTCCGCTCCTTTCCAGTGATACACGGCGCCCGGTTCGCAAGGCACAAACACTGGAATCTCCTCGGGCAGTTTCTGATTGGGATTTCCAGAAAGGCGCACCTCCGCCGGGCCTATCTTCGCCCGCAGGTAGCCGTCCTCCTGGTAAACGGGGCGAATCGCTTCGGCCAGAAAAATATCGATAGCCAGTCGGGAATACGGCTTGCCCAGAATCTCCGGCAGATGCTGCTGCACCGCGAGCGATTCCTTCAAGTGCGCATCGCTGAACTCCACGCTGGCAATTCGCGGCGCGATACCCTCCTCGCGAAATTGGTGCATGTTCCCATCGGCCAGTGGGTTCACGAGCACCACTTGCTCCACCTGCACATTCCCTCCGTGCGCCGCAAGAAACGCTTTCAGCGAGTTCGCGGCCTGGTCTACCACCGCACCCGCCTCGGGAAGCGTCCCGTCATAGAACGGCAGGTCCTTGCGGATCGCGTCGTTCAACTCCGAATCCCCGTACCACGGGAAATTGTCGTACGACACCGGGATACGCGGATTCTCCTGCAGGTGAAACGTCAGCGTCAGATCATTATTGTGCGTGCTGAAGTTGTAGGTCACTTTCGCGAACAACCCCGAACGCACCAGCACATCGGCAGCGTCCTGTAATTCCTTGCGGCCCACTTGCGCGCCCGGCGCCAGTCCGCAAAGCGCCGCAACCTGCGCTTGGGTGAGCTTCTGCAACCCATCAACCTGAATTTCCTTCAGATTGGCCGTTTGCGCGTGAATGGAATTAGGGACCGCGAAAAAGAATACGAATGCGAGCGGAAGAACCAGTCGGAGCCGCATCATGTCGCTATTCTAGCCCTGATTTCTCGCAAACTACAATTTGTCCCTTCACTCCCGTCCGTCTTCACTCAGTAGCGCAACACCCGGGTGCCCCCGGCACCGATTTTGTACCAAGGTTCTTGGGTTCCCGCTTCGGAGTGCGGCGGCTCGCCGCCGCTTTTACGGTCGCAGTTCCAACTCCATAATTCGGCCCTTGTAGCGCAGTTCGAGCCCTAGATGCACGTGCCAATCCCCAGCCGAAAAGTCCGTTGTGCGATAAACCATCGCAGCGTATCATCCGCCAACCAGTCAATCTTCTACTGGCATTCGGAAAAGTTGACGCTGCCTTATTCTCTTTCTGAATGCCATCAGCGGGGTGAAAAGTTATGACGACCAAAAAAGTCGCGTGGGCGGGCTGGCCGGATGTTGCGCATTCCGTGCGGACCGCTCTGGCGGCCGTAGCCTCAGTCTTAGCCGCACGATTGTTCCGCCTTCCGGAAGCCTACTGGGCGGCAATTACCACCCTCGTGATCACACAATCGTCGCTGGGCGCCGCCCTCTCTGTTTCCTGGCAGCGTTTCGTTGGGACAGCGCTTGGCGCGGCGGTAGGCGCGATTGTGGCAACTTTCTTCGCGCCCCACGTTCTCGTCTTCGGTATCTGCGTATTTCTCTTGGGATTGCTTTGCGCTGCGCTCGGCGCGGAGCGGCCCGCATATCGTTTCGGCGGCGTTACCCTGGCGATTGTACTGCTAGTGCCGCGGCCGGCTCCCGCTTGGCAGATCGCGTTTCATCGCTTCGCTGAGGTGTCTATCGGAATTGTAGTTGCGCTGTTTTTGGCGTGGATGTGGCCAGAAAAGGAAGCCACTTCACCTGCGAAAAGTTGAACCTCACCGCTAGACCCTACGCCGTTTCCAACCCGGCTTCCCCTTCCTGCTTGGTTCCCGGTTTCCCAATCCACACTACCCTGCATCGCGCCGAACTGTGCGAGCTTTCACCAGTCACAAGCTCCACCACCTGCCCGCGCCGAAGATTATGAATTCCCCCCAGCCGGAATCCCTCCTTCGATGAATCGAGTATCAAGCAGGGAACTCTTCTCTGCGTGGAGTCCGAGTTCTTGATGACCACGCTCGCTCGTTGCCTCGACATCTCGCGCTTCGAGTAGCGGCCTTCGGAATTGGGGGCATTTGTCATGCTCATATACATGGTCTGGGGAGTAGTGATACTACACGCGAGTTCGTTTCATCGGAAGGGAAAAAAAGCGCCAGCGTAAACTCTGAAGTTCCGCCTCTCCCCTAGGTGGTGGACACTGTCTCCCCGCGTTGTCCCAACAAAATTCATAACTTATGTCCGCGCAAAGGCGGCACTAGGCGTGCCTTGCAGAGCGTCAGGACCGGCATGCCTTGTTCGGGATGCCCCGATTTTTCCAAACCAGCACGTCCCGGACGCGTCCAGCAAGAGTAGAATAAGGCTCAATGTCAGTTTGCACGAAACTTGGCAACGCGGCGGCGCGCTCCTGTCTTGCCGAATATAGAAGGGATCTTAATCCAATGAAATTGCAGAAAACTGCATTCTTGTTTGTTGTAGCCGTGTTGGCGTTGGGCGTAGCCGGATGTTCGCCGAAGCCAATGAGCAAGACTGAATTGGCGAATCTAGCCGAAACGGTTTCGCACCTCATGGGCCGCTGGGATATGACGCTGAAAGCCCCGGACAACGAATATCCTTCCTGGCTCGAATTGACTCAGGAAAATGGCCAGTTGAAAGCCCAAATGGTCGGGCGCTGGGGCAACGCTCGTCCGCTTCCGACAGTTGAGTTCGCCAATGCACACCTGAAATTCGTTTCGCCAAAAGAGGAAGAAGGCAGCAAAACTGACTTGGTCTTCGACGGTACGCTGAACGGCGCCACGTTGGTGGGCACCCTCGCGGGGCCGGATGGCGCCGCTTGGACCTGGACCGCCGTCCACGCTCCCTCTTTGAAGCGCACCGGCACGGTGACCTGGGGCAAGCCCATTTCCCTCTTCAATGGCAAGGATCTGACGGGCTGGACCCCGCTCAAATCCGATTCCAAAACCGTTTGGACCGTTAAAAACGGAAAACTCATCACTCCCGGCAATGGCCCAGACCTCGTCAACGGCGGAAAATACCAGGATTTCAAGCTTCACGTGGAGTTCAACTGCGATCCGAACTCCAACAGCGGCGTCTATCTGCGCGGCCGCTACGAAGTGCAGATCGAAACCGACTCCGTCTCTGAGCCCCCCAGCCATCACACCGGTGGCATCTATGGCTTCATTGCTCCAACGCCGGAGCTCCCGCGCAAGAGCGGCGCATGGCAGACCTTCGACATCACCTTGATCGGCCGCATGATCACCGTCGTCCAGAACGGCCAGACCGTCATTGATAATCAGGAGATCCCCGGCATCACCGGTGGCGCTCTCGATAGCCACGAAGAGTTGCCGGGCCCCATCTACCTCCAGGGCGGCGAAAAGAACCACGTCGCTTTTCGCAACATAGTCCTGACTCCCGCGGAGCAGTAGCGGTTCGATTCAGACAAACTGACACGCGCACATCCGGAGCTCTCTCGTCTGGTCTTTCACGCCGGTGAGAATCTGAGCCCGGTTCTCAGAAGATGGGCTCTTCAGGCGGCCCATGTGGCAACGCTTTGTCGCGATCAATGACCCACTGCGGAAAGACCGGAGCATTTAGCGGTGGCCGTCCGCGCGTGATGGCCCAATGTTCCAGCCAGCCTGCGCCTTCTTCGCCGACGTACTCATCCGGCGAACTGTACGCGGCATCGGCCAGCGCGTCGTGCAAAGTCACGAATTCGTAGCCGCGCTTGCGCAGCGCCTCCAGCAAATCCGCAATATGATCCGCTTCCAGCCAACTTCCATGAAGCAGCAGGACCTGCCGGGGTTCATAGCCGAAAAGGTCGCGGGAAAGCTTCTCGTAATAATCAAAAACTTGGCCAGTGTATGTGAGATACGAAGCAACAATTTGCTGTTGCAACGCGGCGTCACCGCGCTTCCGCGCATCCTCGTACACGCCCGCGAACTGCCAATCCCACGCATCCATAGTCACCGGTGCGATGCGGTAGCCGCGTGAAGCGAGAAAGGCCTCCGCGTCCCGCCGCGTTTGCAGATCGCGCCCCGTGTCCAAATAAGGGTGGCGGAGGTAGCGCATCTTCATGTGGTGTTCTGCCAGGAGTATCCGCGTCACCGTCTCTCCGCGAATCACATCCTCCTCCCAGGCCTGCAATGTGACGTTGTTCAGCGAAGTATGTCCAAACGTATGGTTGCCCAGTTCAAATCCGGCGTCGAGCCACTGATTCAGCGCCTTGATCCGTTCGTCCACTTCCCCGTACTTGTAGAGTTTGCGTTCATTCACAAATCCGACCGCCGGCGCCTTCTCTTTTTGTAAAGCGGCCAAAAGCTTTGCCGTCATTTCGTTGATTTCCGCTCCGGTCATCGAATGCGCGCTGGCCGCGGGCAGATCATCAAGAGTGATGGCAATCTGACGGTGTGCCGGTCCCTGCGCGTTAATTGAAAGGAAAGGGAAGAGTGTGAAAAAAAGAATAAGCGAAAAAATCAGGCGAAGTCTCATGCGCCCATTCTACGAAAGCAAGTCGCACCAAGCCAGTGCTGTAGCACAGTCACTCCTGCCTGCACTCTTGGGTTTCTCTTCCTCCGCGGCGTGCCCCAGGTTCGATTTTCTACCTGGGTCTTGGGTCGCTCTGCTCGTCCTCTGCGCTCTCTGCGCCTCTGCGTTATTTTTATCTCTCTTTGTTCTTCCGTTTTGTGCGATTAACTCTCTTTGTCTTACTGAAAACTCAAAACTGACAACGGATCTCCATCCCAGCAAGGCCTTCACTCCACCGTAACCGACTTCGCCAGGTTCCGTGGCTGATCCACGTCGCACCCGCGCCGCACCGCAATGTGATACGCCAGCAGTTGCAGAGGCACAATCTCCAACATCGTCGCCAGCAATTCCGGCGCGGCTGGCAATTCAATAATGTGATCCGAAGCTTCGCGGGCCAGATGATCCCCCTGCGTCACCACCGAGATCACAATCCCGTCGCGTGCCTTCACCTCCTTGATGTTCGATATGCTTTTTTCGTACAAAGTAAGCGATCCGGGATCGCTATCGTCGCGCGTGGCCAGCACCACCACGGGCAGGTTTTCGTCAATCAGTGCATTCGGACCGTGCTTCATCTCGCCCGAAGGATAGCCCTCCGCGTGTATGTAGGAAATTTCCTTGAGCTTCAGCGCGCCTTCCAGCGCGATGGGGTAATGTATGCCCCGCCCGAGATACAGGAAGTCCGTGTTGCGGAAAAACTGCCGCGCCAGATTTTCGTAGAAGCCGCTTTCTTCCGCCTGCAGAATCGTTTCAATCTTGTGCGGAATCCTCGTGAACTCCAGCATCAAATGCTTCGCCGCCTCCGCGGAAAGCTTCCCGCGAATCTGCCCAAGGTAAGAAGCGAGCAGCACCAGCGAAGCAAGTTGCGACGTAAACGCTTTCGTGGAAGCTACGCCAATCTCAGGCCCCGCGTGCGTCAGAATCGTTCCCGCGGCTTCGCGCGTAATCATCGAGCCCATAACATTGCAAATCGCCAGGGTTGGCGAGCCCTTCAGCTTCGCCTCGCGTTGCGCCGCCAGCGTGTCCGCGGTTTCCCCGGACTGGCTGATGCACACGGTAAGCGTCTTGCCGTCCAATATCGGGTCGCGATAGCGGAACTCGCTGCCGTAATCCACTTCCACGGGAAGTCGCGCCAGCTTCTCGATCATGAATTTCCCGGCCAGCGCCGCATGCCAGCTCGTGCCGCATGCCACGATGCGCACTTTCTCAAACGCGCGGAATTCCGCATCCGTAATCTGCATCTCGTCCAGAAACACTTTGCCCGTGTCCTGCGAAATGCGGTTCAGAATGGTATCCCGCACGGCTCGGGGCTGCTCGAAAATCTCCTTCTGCATGAAATGCTTGTAGCCGCCCTTTTCCGCCATGATGGGATCCCAGGAGACGTGATGCGAGGGGCGATCGAGGGGCTTGCCGTCTATGTCGGTGACGCGCACGCCCTCCCGCGTCAATATCGCTATGTCACCATCCGCCAGGAAAAAAACTTCTCGCGTGTGTTCCAGCAGCGCCGGAATATCGCTGGCCACAAAGTATTCCCCATCGCCAAGTCCGATCACCGAAGGCGGCCCGATCCGCGCCGCAATCAGCTTCTGTGGATCCTTCGCGGAAAGAAAAACGAGCGAGTAGATGCCCCGCAGATCCTTCAGCGTTCGTCGCACCGCTTCTTCAAACGAAAACTCCTTGGCGTATTTCTCCACAAGATGCGCCACGATCTCCGTGTCCGTCTCCGTGACGAATTTGTGCCCTTCCTTCTGCAGTTTTTCCTTCAGCTCCAGGTAGTTTTCGATGATCCCGTTGTGCACCACCACGTATTGCCCGGTACAGTCGCGGTGCGGGTGCGCATTCTCTTCCGTGGGACGTCCATGCGTGGCCCAGCGCGTGTGCCCGATGCCGTAAGTGCCCTCCAGCGGCGCCTTTTGAATCGCTTCTTCCAGATTCCGCAGCTTGCCCGGCGCGCGCCGAATGTCCATCTTACCCGCGCTGTTCACCACGGCGATTCCCGCGGAGTCGTACCCGCGGTACTCCAGCTTCCGCAATCCCTCGATGATCACCGGGACCACTTTTTTCGGCCCGATATAGCCAACAATGCCGCACATGATGGACTTCTCCTAAATGAGGTATCGTCAGGGTAACACGCGAACTATTGCCGTTGTGCGAAAAGGGTGGGGAAGCCTTCGGGAAAGTTACTGTGTGACCGGCTGATTCATCGTGCGCGTCATTTCCACCGCGTTCAGCTTGCCATTGGCGTCGAAATAAAAGGTTACGCGCGCCGTCACCGGGCGTACTGTCTCCAAATCAATGTGCCGGATAATTGCCACTAGCGTGCCAGGTTTTTCGGACGCCTGTATCTCATAGCCGCGCACCGACAGAAAGTTTGTGACGCGGTCAGCCGTGGAACCCAGCGGCAATTGCGTTTCGATCATCTCCTGTATGGGCTTCAGTTGTGGGTCGTCAACATGGTACCCCTTCTGGCACCCGGACCCGAGCGAAGCCATCACCAACAAGAGGGAGCAGAGGAGCAGCCGCGCTTGGCCGGCGAATATGCTGTTCATGAATTTGTCCTGACAATTGGTGGATCGCATCCGTCGTCTCTAGTGAATATTCGTTTCAATCCACGATCTCGAAACGGTATTCCTCAATCACCGGATTGGCCAGCACTTCCTTGGAAATCCGCTCCAACTGCTTCTGCGCCTCATCGCGGTTCCAGCCGTCCAGGTTGAGCACGAAAAATTT
>CAYOOS010000147.1:0-7291 GCA_964405585.1 uncultured Acidobacteriaceae bacterium
TGCGGCCTCTTCGTCATTGGGCATTTCGACGAACGCAAAGCCGCGCGCACGCCCCGTCTCCCGATCTTTCACCAAGTTGACGCGCGTCACTTGTCCAAACGGCTTAAATAGATCGCTTAGCTCGCTTTCCGTCATCTGAAAACTCATGTTGCCCACAAACAAACTCTTCATTGCTCTTCTCCTTAATTTGCCGTGCAACCCCAGGTCCCAGCTTCATCCCTCGTTCATCACTTGATTCGGATACCTTTAGTACGCGCCTTGCACAAAAATTTGGAATCTTCCTGAACGAGAAGGGTGCCGCAGCTTGCGCAGCGCCTTGGCCTCAATCTGTCTGATGCGCTCTCGGGTCACAGCGAAGACTTGTCCCACTTCTTCCAGCGTGTGCTGGCTTCCATCGTCCAGGCCAAAGCGCAAGCGGATAATGCGTTCCTCGCGCGGCGTCAGAGTCCGCAGTATCGAAGCAATCTGATCCCGCAGATTCAGGTGGATGGCGGCATCGGAGGGCGACAGCACAGCCTTATCCTCGATGAAATCGCCCAGATGCGAATCGCCCTCTTCCCCGATGGGCGTCTCGAACGACATCGGCAACTGCGCGATCTTCTTGGTTTTGCGCACGGCGTCTACGGGAATATCCAGGCGTTTGGCGATTTCCTCGGACGTGGGCTCGCGCCCCAACTCCTGCACCAACTGCTGACTGGTGCGCGCCTGTTTGTTGATGGTCTCGATCATGTGCACGGGCACGCGGATTGTGCGCGCCTGGTCCGCAATCGCCCGCGTGATGGCCTGACGAATCCACCATGTGGCATAGGTAGAAAACTTGTACCCACGGCGCCACTCGAACTTGTCGGTCCCCCGCATAAGCCCGATATTGCCCTCCTGGATCAAGTCCAGAAATTGCAAGCCGCGGTTGGTGTATTTCTTGGCGATGGAAACGACCAGGCGCAGGTTTGCTTCGGTCAATTCCTTCTTGGCTTGTTCAGCTTCGGCCTCGCCAAGCTGGATTTGCGTGAGTGCGCGCTTCAGTCCATTCAGAGTAACTTCGCTCGACACCTCGATTTCTTTTAGTCGCGCGCGGCAGGAACGCAGTTCCCTGCGCGCTTCCATCGATGCATCGCCGTGAGATGCCCTGACGCGGCGATCCAACCTGGCAGCCTCGCGCTCCAAAGTATGCAAGTGTTCGACAGCGTGGCGCAATATTCCAATCAGGCGCTTTTTCTCGCGCTCCTTGAACTCCACCGAGCGGACAAGCAGCGAAATTGCAATTCTGGTGCGCAACACGCGGCGCTTGGCCCGCAAGTATGCGCGTTTGTTAGACACGGCCGTGTTTTCCAGTTTGCCGGCCTGCTTCTGCGCCAAAGCATGCAGGTTTTCGATTTTGTCGATAATGCGAAGCGTTTGCCGCGTTTTTTCTTCGACTTTTTCCGCGGTGAGCTCTTCTTCGTCGATCTGGACGATATCCTTGATGGACCTGTGCCCGCTACGCAAATCCGCGCCCACGGCGATCAGATCCTTCACCACGATCGCTGAGCGCGAAACGGTTTTGAGTACACGCGTATTCCCGCGTTCCAACCGCTTCGCGATCACCACTTCACTTTCGCGCGTCAGCAGCGGCACGACGCCCATCTCGCGAAGATACACGCGCACGGGATCGCTGGTCTTCTCGCCTTGAGAAGCTATTTGCTCGACTTCGTTATCTTCGCGCCGCGATTCCTCGTCCTGCCCTGGTACTCCGGCGTGCTCCGCCGCATCAGGGGCGGGCACCGCGGCTTTCGCGTCGGAGACATCTTCGAAAAAGCTGATGCCTTCGCCCTCGAACACGGAGAAGAGTGTGTCAATCTGTTCGGGTGAAAACTCCTCGGAGGCGAGGATGTCATTCACCTGGTCATAGAGCAGGTAGCCCTGTTCCTTGCCCAATTTGACAAGGTTCTGGACTGTTTCTGGTTGTTCTTGAACTTCTCGCGACAATGGTTGCTCCTGTCGACCCACTGCCAGAATTGGCCCGGTTTCCGTGCTTCTATTACAGCCAGCATACGGAGACACCTGGGCATGGCTTGATGCACGGCGAAGGTGATGCACGGATCGCAGCTTGGACTGCCTCAAGCTGCTTCATGTGGACAGGACCCCGGTGGTCCTGATGCCCCCGTTTATGGCGCGGTTTCTAATTGTTAGATGTGCGCACTACTAGTATACACGAATGGCCTCGACTCCGAGGCCATTCGATTCGCGCGCTTAGCTCTGCATTTGTACTTGCAGAATCTCGCCGGGGAGAGCAATCATCGTCGGCCTTTGCGCGGATTGCTGACGAGGAAGCTCTTCCCGCCTGCGATCCCGGTTATCGGTTGCTAGGCCCTCCAGAGCGATCCGCTCCATCTTGATGCCAAGGGCACGTTCCAGTTGATAAAGATCGGAGCGCTGGTCGTTCCCAAAAAGAGTGGAGGCCAGACCATGTTTGCCGGCGCGCCCGGTGCGTCCCACCCGGTGGATGAAATTCTCTGCGACCTCGGGCAAGTCGTAGTTGATCACGTGGGCGATCTGCTCAACGTGGATGCCGCGCGCCGCGAGGTCTGTGGCTACCAGCACGCGGTAGCGTCCTTGCTGGAATCCGGTTAGCGCTGCCGTGCGTTGCGATTGCGAGCGATCTCCATGGATCGTTGCCGCCGCGATGCCTTCGCGCTGCAGCCCCTTGGCGATCTTCTCGGTACCCCGTTTGGTGCGAGAGAATACCAGACACCGGCCGCTCTCTTGAATCAGCAGGCGGCGCAGGAGTTCCAGCTTTCCATTCGCAGCAACTTCATAAGCGTGCAGCCTGACGTTTTCGGCGGGCTTCAGCGTAGAGCCCAGTGCAATGCGAACCGCATTCTTCGTGTAGTCCTTCACCAGACGCGCCATATCCCCTTCCATGGTTGCCGAAAAGCACATCGTCTGCCGCTCTCTCGGAAGCGCCGCTGCAATCCTCCGGATCGCGGGAAGAAACCCCATGTCCAGCATGCGGTCGGCTTCGTCCAATACGAGCATTTGCAGATTGCGGAAGTCCATCAGGTTACGGTCCATATAATCTTCCAGCCGCCCGGGAGTCGCCACAATTACGTTGGCTCCATTGCGAATGGCCCTCAGTTGCTGAGCTTCGGCCAACCCTCCCACCACCAAAGCCGCCGCTGTCAGTTGCCTGCCACGCAGCGCGTTGTATTGGTCCAGGACCTGCATCGCCAATTCGCGTGTGGGCACGAGCACCAGTGCCACAATGCCCGGCTTGTTCCGATGCAGCAGCCTTTCTATTACGGGGATAAGAAACGCCAGGGTCTTGCCCGTCCCGGTCTGTGCCGTTGCCAACACATCCTTGCCTTCCAGTGCGGGAGGAATCGCCGCGGCTTGCACCGGTGTAGGCACCGAAAAGCCGCTGGACGAAATTCGCTCCTTCAGGTAAGGAGAAATCGATAGTTCTGAAAAATTTTGCATTTTACTTTCTCACTGGCATCCATGGTTGCAGGGCTTTCCCTTAAAGTCAGGAAGGCACGGCGACGTGGTTCGCCAGACTTATTTTGAATTACGCTGAAAACGAACGGAGGAAACGTAGGGCGGGAATCTCAGATCACAGTACAAACCAGAGGGACCGCACAACACAGCCGCGGTATTAAGCGCACTAGAAGAGTAACACATCCTGGAAAAATGCGTTAGACGAACTTGCCGATTCTAAAAAAAATGTGCGCGAAGGTAACCGGGCTGAAACCTAGTTGAGCACTCATGGGCAACCTAGTTCAGCTTAGGCCGGCTTCTCTCTCCTGAGCTTGCCAGGATGTTTTCTGTTCCTGGTCCACCGCCGGATGGCACTTTTCCTGGATTCCATCCGCAGAAGTCTCTGAATGTCACTGGCATCCCGTTGCTTATGCATGGCCGGGCCACTGTTCTCCAGAAAATGCAGCGGGTCGCGAAGGCTCTGCAGTTCGCGATAGTAGTAAAGAGCACTTGGTCTTTTTTGTCGGAACCTTATATTCTTCAGAAATTCCACTTCTTCGCCGGTGGCATCCCCGCTGAGCGCCGCATTGCCCAAGAACTCCTGGAAGCCGGGCTCCTCTTCGGAAGAAGGCACGCCTCCTGTCTCAACGAACTGAAACTTCATGAACTCCGTTGCCACGAATCCCTTGTTCAACTCTATTTCCATTCCAAAGGTCTTCAGGTCGATGTCCCAGGAATCAATCATGGGCTCCAGGAATGCCGCGCAGTGGTCGATGGAGATGTTGAATACGTCCGTATCCAGGAAGTCCAGCGTAATGGCGCGCATCTCTTCATGCGATTGGCGGCGAAGTTTGGCGGCATTGCGGGGCCAATTTTCGGTTCCCAATTCTTCGCGGGCGATGCCCTGCGTCACATCCAGCAGCGTCTGCGTTACCAGCCGCTCCAATTCGCCAAACGCCTGATTCTCGAAAATCTCGCGCACTTCCATCCGTTTTGACGGTTTACATTTCCGAATAATCAGCTCGCGCACTTCCTTGAAAAGCGGCGCCGGCGGATCAGCCAATTTCTTTTTCAATTCCTCGCGGCGTTGCGCCTCCACCATCGCGGAGAGCTGCCCCTTGGGCAGCTTCAAAAAGGCGGTCATCTTCTCGTACAAGTCCGTGCGATCCGCTGCGGGGGGTGCCTTTTTTCGCGTCAGCAGTTGGGAGATATAGGATTCTGTGACCTGAGCGGCGGCGGCGAGGTCGCGCTGCTCCAGGCCAAGTTCCTTGAGCCTTTGTTGAATCACAAAACAAACGTCCACAAGCGCGCTCCTGTTTCGTTTAACAGCTATGGTAAAGTATATCGCATCCGATCCCGAGTAACTTGACAAAAGTAGTAAACTAGCGCACTCTGGAAGTGCGATCAAGGCTGCTTTCAGGTCTTCCAGACCCGTCCACCTTCCTGAACCTCTCCCTTGGTCTTGTAAC
Organism: uncultured Acidobacteriaceae bacterium; assembly: GCA_964405585.1. GTDB lineage: Bacteria > Acidobacteriota > Terriglobia > Acidiferrales > UBA7541 > Acidiferrum. Next base: position 4,923 of record CAYOOS010000147.1, read on the forward strand.
CCAGGAGAGTTCCATGTTTGCACGTAAAGTGTCTATGCACTTGAAAGCGGATCGCGCCGGGGAATTCATCAAGAAAATGGAAAGCGAAGTTATCCCCCTGCTTCGTCTCCAGCACGGTTTCCTCGATGAAATCTCGCTTATCTCGCAAAGCGGTAAGGAAGTTTATGCCTACAGTTTTTGGGAAAACAGCAGCGACGCCGAAAAATACGACAAGAACACCTTCGCCCAGGTGACCAACCTGCTAGCCGGTATCATTGACGGAACCCTGCGTATCCACACCTACACGGTCGCGAATTCTACTTTTCACAAAATGGCTGCTGCCGTTACTTCTTGAGTTCCACAGACTCCCTTCGGTTGCCGTGGTTTCTGGCTTCGGCCCCCCGCTTTTTCCAATCAGGGTTAGCGCCAGGTCCTGGCCAACTCTTCTTCCTCTGTTCTCGGCAAAGGAGCTTGTGATGCAATTACTGGTTTGGATCTTTGTGGGGCTGGCGGCCGGGTGGTTTGCCGCGAAAAGCTTTGAAGGCAGGGGTTACGGCCACTCGATGGATCTCACCATGGGTGTTGCAGGTGCAGTTTTGGGCGGGGTTCTGATCCGCTCAGTAGGCTTTTCAGGCTATCGCAGCATATTCGTTTCGAGCTTTATCGCCATCGTTTGCGCCGCTCTTTTGACTATCATTGCGGGCCTGCTAATCGGCAGGACCGTGCGCACGAGGGTCCTCTAGTTGCTCCCCGTGGCTCAAGCGAACGAAACGGGCATTATCCTCATCAGGGACGGAGCGCTCTTACCTCCCAACTTCCTTGTTGAGAGCGAGAATTTCTTGCCGGGCTGGCGAATTTTGAAACACTTGGATGGCTACACCTTCAATCGCAAGATTCGAGAGGCCAATTGGAGTTTTGTGCGACTCACGGGAGAGTACAAAGCCAAGGCCGTGGGCCGAGCGTATCCCGGAATCCTGCGCAAGGCTGTCCTGCGCATTCTGGCCGGACTGCGTGGCCGCAAATTCAATTCCCTGGAAGTCAATGTTGTGGTCCTGAAGCATTTTGTCGGTTTGGCCTTTCTCACGATTACGGCCAACCGGCGGCATATTCAAGACCGGCTCAAGGTTTCTGCTTAAGGGATTCCTTGCGTTCGCAAGTTCCTGGGAGAGGCGTTGTTAGTGTTGCAAAGCAGCAAATGAATCGGATTTTCTCTTTTGCGAGTAAGGAAAAGGGATAGGAAAAGGAAACGCGTATGACAAAACTGTATGTTGGGAATCTATCGTTTGGCATGACGGATGAATCGTTGCAGCAACTCTTCGTTACGAAGGGATATCAAGTGGCCTCGGCTCGCGTCATTACCGACCGCGAAACCGGGCGCTCGCGTGGTTTCGGCTTCGTGGAACTCGGAGCCGCTGACGACGCCGCCAAAGCCATCGGCGAATTCAATGGCATGGATATCGAAGGCCGCGCTTTGCAAGTCAATGAAGCGCGCCCCCAGGAATCGCGCGGTGGCGGCGGCGATCGAGGTGGCGGCCGCGGCGGCTATTCGGGTGGACGTTCCGGTGGCGGAGACAGCCGGCGGCGCTACTAGCCACCCCAGCCGACGAAGCTCGCTGGCGATATTTCAGTTTTGCCGCCCTCGTTCGCGCACCGCCCGCGAAGAGCGATGGGCTTTGTCCAATCTGATTTGGAGGAACGACTCATGACTGTTTCGGTTGGCCAGTACATCAAGCATTTTCAGTATGGTTGCGGGGTCATTACAGAATCCGGTTCGGACCGCACCACCATTGATTTCGACGCGCACGGCCCCAAGCTTTTCGTTACCAGTTTGATGGTCGTCGAACCTGCCGAGGGAACACCACCCAAGCGGCGTCGCGCCAAGCGCGTGAAGGCTGTGAAGCCGCCGCCGACTCTCGCAGCTAAAGTGTTCGTGCCGGGAGCTAAATGAGCACCGGCATTATTGTCCAGTACATCGGCTTCCAGGCGAAGCCGCTTTCGCGCGAATACACTTTTCATGTCCGCGGGCCGGGTGAAGAACGCGATTTCACGTTCAACATCGCCAACGAAGCCTTCACTTCCCATCGCGCGCGTTATCAGGATGCACCGGCCATTTGTTCGGAGAGGCTGCAAGCTGAACTCGCGGCTCACTCCAACAACCCCGAGGCAACGCAATTCGTAATTACCGCCGCGGAATTGGAGTCCTATCGCGCGGCCCGCTCGCCGAAGCCTTCCGGGAAATTCTGGGAACGTAAACCGCAAGAAGATTTCTAGCCCAGCTGTTCTGATCAGGCACACAGCGTCGCGCCTGCGGGCGCTGTAGCGCGATCGCGAAACGATTTGCTCCACGCACACCATTAGCGGAATGACGGAGGAGGCTCCCCTGTGGGCCA
>CAYOOS010000147.1:7391-9210 GCA_964405585.1 uncultured Acidobacteriaceae bacterium
ATGCCCATCACACCAAAGGCATACCAGGACGACATCGCACCGGAGTCGTCGTTGAAGGGCATACCTTTTGGTCCGGGATGAAAGTTGGCGGCAATGATTTGCCGCACGCGTTCCTCTGTTTTGTCTTGCCGGCTCGCCCAGATGTATAAATACGGCGCTAGGAAGCCGGGCTCGTTACTGGGATCATAGCGCCCAGGAACGTCGAAAAACGCGTCCAGTCTCGTCACGAATTCTTGCGCCCCGCCACATTTCTGGATTAACCCCTCGACATCCTGGGGGACGAACGTGGAGTACGTCCATGAATTGCCCTCGTAAAATGTTTGTGAGCCCCACGATCCCTCGTCCAAGGCCGTGAAATTCTCCAGCCATCGGCCATCCCTGTGTCTTGGGTGAATGAATCCCTTCACGCCACCGTCTTGCAAATCGTCGTCCCAAAGATTCTTCCAGTTGGCCGATCGCGCCTGATACTTCGCGGCATCCGCCGCTTTCCCAAGTCCTTGTGCCAACAGCGCGATCTCAAAGTCATCAGCGGCATATTCCATCTGTTTCGATCCTGGGCGGTCAACCCCTTCAACTGAAACGTAGCCGAGATTCCGCCAGTCCTCTAGTCCTCCGCGGCCTTCTTTGACTTGATCGGCTGGAGGGTTTTCCGCATCGTTCACTTCTGCCGCATAGGCAGTGGCCCAATCGATTTCTTCCAGCCCTTTGACAAAAGCGTCTGTGATCAAAAATTCCGCGTTGCTCCCCCCTTGTGTGCGCCCGTTGTAGTTGCCGCTTCGTGCGTCGGGAAGCCATCCATCGTGCCGGTAGATATCAAGTAGGGACCGGACGATATCTCTTTCGCGTTCTGGAGCGATGAGAGTAAGCAGTGGGCCGGAAGTACGAAAGGTGTCCCAAATGGCGTAGTAATCATCGTAGTAAGGCTCGCTCGATTTCCACAGCGGGTTCTCACCCGTGCGGTCCACCGGCATCAGCATCGTGTGGTACACCGCCGTGTAGAGCATCTGCGCCTGCTCCGGCGTCTCCCCCTTGAGTTCGACCACACTGAGGGCCTTATTCCAGGCCGCCACGGACGCCGCGCGCGTCTCTTCCAAGTTGAAGTTTGCAATCTCAGTAGTAGCGTTTCGCTTGGCCTGTTCAACGCTGACGAAGGAGATGCCCACTTTCATGCGGACCTGCTGATGATCGTGCGTCGAAAACGTCAGCCAGGCACCGCCGCCTGCTTGTGGACCTTCTTCGGCGGCGTGCTTTTGCCCGGGCCGCAGCTTTCCGGACTTCCACGTGCCCCAGGATCGCGCAGGCGTATCTGTGACGGCATAAAAGAATACGGTGTATGGTTTGGGCTGCTTATTCCACCCTCCTTTCACGCTGCTGAATCCGGATACCTCGTTGGGCGATAGAATGTTCACCTGCGTGCCGACGACCGATTGCGCTTCGTCTGCTTCCGCGGAGGAGTGCAGGCACTTTCCGACATCGAATAGGATGTTCGCTCTCACCGAATTCGGATAGGTGAAGCGATAGAGCGCGGTTCGCCGGGACGCTGTCACCTCGACATCGATGGGAAATCGCGTGAGCGTCACCCGGTAATACCCTGCCTCACTATGCTCATTGCTTCGCGGCGATGCGTAATCGTTTTGCAATGGCACGCCGATTGTTGGCTGGATTCGAATATTGCCGTACTTTGCCCCGCCGCCTGTCCCGCTCACGTGCGTTTGGCTGAATCCACGGATGTCGCCAAGTGCAGCCCAACCGGAATTTTCGTCGTCTGCCCCAGCATCCATGTCCGGGCCAGGCTTCACCATTCCAAACGGCAGCGTGG
>CAYOOS010000148.1:0-9200 GCA_964405585.1 uncultured Acidobacteriaceae bacterium
TGATGCGCGGAACGTTTGCGAATATACGCCTGCGCAATCAACTTGCGCCGGGAACGGAAGGAAGCTGGACGCTGCATCTTCCCGAAGGCGAAAAGATGTTTATTTACGATGCCGCGGTGAAGTACCGTGAAGATGGCGTACCACTGGTGGTGATTGCGGGCAAGGAGTATGGCTCCGGGTCTTCGCGCGATTGGGCCGCGAAGGGTACGCGACTGCTCGGCGTGCGCGCGGTAATTGCGGAAAGCTACGAGCGCATACACCGCAGCAACCTTGTAGGAATGGGAGTGCTCCCCCTGGAATTCAAGGCGGGTGAGACGCGCGAATCCCTTGGGCTAACAGGCCACGAAGTGTTTTCGATTGACGGTGTGGCTACATTGACGGCGCGCAAGCAGGTCACTGTTCACGCAAAGTCACCGGAAGGAGCGGAGAAATCCTTCACGGCCACGGTGCGGGTGGATACGCCGGAAGAGGTGGCGTATTACAAGCATGGCGGGATTTTGCAATACGTGCTGCGACAGATGCTGGAGTAGAAGTTCTCTACAGATGAAATTGCGGAGCCCCGTGGACTGCTCGCGGGGCTTTGCTTTGCCAAGAGATTGCGTCAGCGCGACGGAGCTTTTTTCTCTGCGGCCACGCCATGACTCTTAATCCATAGGAAAAGGCCAATTCCGGCCATCACAGAGAGAATGCTGACGATCTGTGCGTTGGTCAAACCGAGAAACACGCGCGGGTTGATGCGGATGATTTCCACCAGAAATCGCGCAATGCCCGTCAAGATCAGATAGGCGCAGAAAACCACACCTCTATCTTGAGGGCGGTGCAAAAGCTTGCCGCCCAAGTACCAGAGAAACGCAGCAATGGCCACCCAGGCAAAGAATTCGTAAACGGGCGTCGGGTGCACCTTACAATTTTCGGGCCATCCCCACTGGGCGCAGGTTCCGGCGGGGCCATTGGTAGGCACAATGCCGTTGGGAAAGCCCATGCCCCAGGGCAACGAGGTGGGTTGTCCATAGTCGCCATCGCCGGAGAGGAGGCAGCCCATGCGCCCGAGGGAGTAGCCAAACGCAGCCGCCGGGGAACAAGGATCCATGAATTCCAGGATGGGGATTTTGGCGCGCCGGGCGAGAATGAGCAGAGCAGCCGCGCCGCCGAGGAATCCTCCGAACCAAGTGAAGCCGTAGCGGTTGAAAAGAAGGGCGATCGGATGGGCAAAGAATTCCGCCGGAGATTCGAGCGCACTGTAGACCTTTGACGCGAAAATTCCCGACAATCCGGCGATGGTAAGGATGGTAAAGGCGTCGGCTTTTATACCGCGGCGATCGAAGTCCGCTTGAAGAATGTAGGCACCGCTAATCATGCCCAACGCCACCATCAAGCCGTAAGTGGGAATTGATAGGGGACCGATATGAAGGAAGGGGATCATAAAGTTGGCGGGCGCGCCGTGAAGATTATACACGAGGCGTCCCGAGGAACCTCTCAGGGGCGCCGATGAATCAGCAAACCGATTACCAGCCACGCGGCAAAGGCAATCCACTCGGCGAGGGAAAAATGGCCGGGCACCACGGGCAGCCACTTCATCAACACCAGGAGGAGCGAAACCAGAATCCCCACGGTGGCGATTAAGCGGGGTCGCGGCCTTTTCTCTATCATCCAGAACGACGAACAGGCTGCAAGCCAGCCAACGGAAGAAGCCATCGAGCCCACTTCCGTGACGGGCACGAGCAAGGCGTCGCCAAGGAAGAGCCCAGCCAATGTACCCGCAGTTATACCGAAAATTGCCACGGAAGGCGTGAGGTATTTGGCGTGAACCGCCGAGAAAACCGTTGGAATCGTGCCGCGACGTCCAAACGCAAAAAGCAGACGCGAGGACGCAACAAAGTTGCCGTTGAACACCTGCAGGAGGGCGACCAACGTAATGGCCAGAATCAAACGAACGAGCCATGCGGAATGCGTGCCCTGCTCAAAGGCAATGGCGGTGGCGAAGCGTTTGCCGAGCAGGCTCTTCCACGGCGCGATATAGGAGGTGGCTCCAACGGCCAAAGTGTAAAAGCCCGCACCAATCAGGAGCGCCATGGCAATGGCTTTGAAGAAATTTCTTGGCGGAAACCCCGGATGCGCTTCTTCCGCGACTTTGGGGACGGACTCGAAGCCGGTCAGGAAATACGGAACAATCTGCAGAGTTAACAGAATCGAAATCAGGGGCGCCTGGCTGAAGTGCGGCTGAAGATGAACGGGTGACCCGCTGCGCGCACTCACAAGAATAAGGATCACGAAAACGCCTAGGACGGCGGAGGTGGCCCAGATTTGAAATGTGGCGCTGGCCCGAATACCGCGATAATTCAGGTACGCCAGACAAATGGTGAAGGCGATGCCCAGCAGCAGCCGTGGAAGAAACACGGGCTGGCCCATCACGCGATACAGTTCCATCGTGTCGAGCTGGGGAAAAATATACGCAGCGATTTTCCCGGCGGCCACGGCTTCCCAGGGACACACGATGAAATATGCGAGCAGCATCATCCATCCGGTGAAGTAGCTGACGATGGGAGAAAAAACCTGCGCGGTATAAGCCGCTTCACCGGCGGCGTCAGGAAGTCGTTGCACCCACTGGCCGTAAACGTAGCCCACGGGCAGCAGGAGAATCCCGCCGAGCGCAAAGCCGAGCATCGCGCCAAATGGACCGCCGCGTCCCAGCCAGTCGTCCATCAGGACGACCCAGCCGACGCCAATCATGGTGCCGAAGCCGAGCGCGAAATAGCCGGGGAGCTTCAATTTGCGCGCGAGGGTCGGCATTTAGAATCCGGGAACCATTCTGGGGGAAAGATAAAAGGAAGAAAGGCCAGCCCGCAAAGCCAAGGAGTTCTTGTCAGTTTGATTGGGGCGTCGTGTCTCACACTCCGCTGATCGTTTCATAGGGTCGTATGCTATTGGCGACGGTGCGGCAAGTCAACGATGCACGAGATCCGCCAGATCCTCCGATAGAGAAACTCGGCCAGTTTTCAGCCAATGCCAATCCCCCGGTTTCCGTCCAAACGAGGGGGAAATCCGGTGAAAAACTCACCTCGGAAAAACGCCAAAAATGCCGGTTTTTCCTTGACAAATGATGGATTTTGGCGCAGATTTTGCGTCGCAAAACCTTGGGGAACGCGGCTCCTTTCTTGAGGACTCGCGTGAGTTTAGAGGTTCAGAGGAGGAAGGGATGGAAACTGCCATTGGTGTGTTCGGCTCCCGGGAACGAGCTGAGGAAGCGTTCAAGGAACTGCTCAAGCAGCACGTCCCGGAAGAATCGATCGTGTTTTTGACCCGTTCGGAAAGTGAGGCGATGAGTTTTGGCAAAGGCTTGGGCGAATATGCGGGGGGATTCCTTGGCGGGGCGGTCGGGGCTACCGCCGGCTGCGTAGGCGCCACTCTGGCGCTGATACCCGGGTTTGGACAGGTCTTTGCGCTCGGAGTGGGAGGGGCGGCGCTGCTAGGCTATCTGGGTTCTAGGGCAGGCGGCTCACTCGCCAAGAGCATCACGGAAGAACCGGGGGCTCCCAAGCCGGCCTCGTCAGAAAAATGGGGTGAGGAGGGAGCGCACCTTCTGGAGGTTCTAAAACAGGGGAGATCGGTGATCGTGATTCGCACGGAATTCCGGGACGTAGCGGCGGCGGCGAGCGGAGTGCTGGACCGTATGGGTCTTGGAATGCAGGCACCCCCGGCGACGAAGTCGCAAACGAGCACGCGGCAGGATGGAGACGTCGCGATCATCGATGCCAGGGGAAGAATAGCCTTTGGGGAAGGCACGACCAATTTGAGAGAGACCATCGCTGGTCTCGTGGCGAACGGGACACGGAAAGTCGTTCTCAATTTCAGGGAAGTTGATTATGTGGACAGCTCTGGCATGGGAGAGATCGTGCGTAGCCACCTGGCCCTCCGCAAGCAGGGCGGCCAGCTAAAGCTCGCAAGCCTCAGCAAGATGGTGAGCGAGCTATTACAAGCAACTTCCATGAACAAGGTTTTCGATATTCAGCCGGACGAGGCCAGCGCGGTTCGCTCCTTTCGTGAAGCAGGGCTTGGAGTGAGCGCGGGCTGATTGACAATCCCACCTTCAATGGAGCCCCATTGCCAGCCACGGACGAAGGAAGCCGCTGGCAGTGGGGCTTCGTGTTTTTGGTCGCTGGAAAAAAATAACTCCGACGTGTAACCTGTGAAATTGGAAATTCGCCGGAAGATTATTCTGGAGTGCCTTCCGGGATCTCCGGGGAATCGTCTTCGTTGAACTGATTGCGTTTCTTGTAGGCCATCCAGGTGATGCCAACGCAGATCAGCATCGGCGGTATCACTAGGATGAGGATGCCGCTGCGCAGCGCCTGAATCATGCGCGAGCCGGAGCCCGCGGCCTGCGTGTAGCAGAGGGCGCAGCTCTGCGCCATGGCAAGCGGAGGTGTGCACAGGGAAAGGGCCAGCGCCACAAGCGGTGCCGCTCGGAACGAGTTTCGCTTCATCATCATTCACTTCCAATCTGGTGCGCGACAAAATCCATCGAGAGAGCCTACTGCGCAAAGGGCTTCATGTGCAACAGGCGGACGCTGTCTCCCCAAATCATGTTCATCATCAGCAGGACGAAGATTGTCGCGGGAATCAGAGTGAGGAAGAGGACGCGCCGTTCTTCCGCGAGGTGCATGAAGTACATCAGCCCGAGCGAAGCGCTGGAAAAGGCGAGCAGAAGGAGAACAAAGACCAGTTTGCCGATCGAAAAGTGCTGGAAGGAGAGGAACACTTCCACCAGGAAAATAGCCAGAAGCAGGAAATAGACCGGGAGGTATTTGCGAATTACGTTTCCGGAAGCCGAAGCAGCGCTCATCGTTTCTCCTTATGCTAAAAGCGCGTTAGTGCGCGATATTCGTGAGATACACCAGGGGAACGACAAACATCCAGACCAGATCAACGAAATGCCAGTAAAGCCCAACGGTCTCCACATGGCCGGGGGTGAGCGTGTCGCGCGAGTATTTGGTGGCAATGACGAACAGAGCGATGACGCCACTGATTACGTGAAGCAGGTGCAGGCCGGTGATGGAGAAAAATGTTTGGCCGAAGAGCCCCGAACTGATAGTGATCTGACGGCCGAAGAGTTCGAACCACTCGCGGATATGCAAAGCGGCGAAAAGTGCACCCAATGCCATCGTGGAATAGAGAAAGCGCATGGCCTTTGGCTTATCGCCGGCCTTAGCGGAATCGACCGCGCCGAGCATGGTCAAACTGCTGGTGATGAGAACAAAGGTCATCACAATCACGTTGATGACACTGCCGGTCTCGAACGGGCGAGGCCAACTGGCGGCGGCGAAGCGGATGTATCCGTAAGCAAAGAGAAGCGCGCCAAAGGTGACCGCGTCGGAGATGATGAACAGCCACATCGTCAACTTGCGCGAAGGGATGGCGTACGGGGATTCTTCCATCAGGGCGCCGTGCCCGTGGATAGCTACGTCGGACTCGCTCACGGTTTCTCTCCCTCCTAACGGTTACAGCTTCATGCGGCACAACAAGAACAGATAAATCCACAAGACGCAGAGGAAATGCCAATAGATAGCCGTGTTGTCGAGCAGACTGCGGCGGAAGGCAGCACGGCGAAACACAAAGCGCGCGGTCAGATAGAGCAACGCAACGATGCCGGCAAGCAGATGCAGGACGTGGATGAATGTGAGCACGTAAAAGAAGGAGCTGTTGGGATTGGTGGCCAGATAGATTCCCTGGGCGCGGAGATTCTGCCAGGCCAAATACTGGCCGCAGCAGAAAGCGATGCCGAGTGCGAGCGTGCAGAGCAGCCATCCGATTCCACCGGTGGCCGCCGTGGAATCGGCCACGGTCGCATGTGCCAGCGAGCGCCGCGAAAGTTCAAGTGTGCCGCTGCTGAGAAGAAGCACGAAGGTGTTCAGATAAAGGATGGAGGGTAGAACCAGGTGCCCCCAATCCGGCGTTCCTTCGCGGACGAACAGCGCGCTGCTGAAGGCGGCGAAGGACATCGTGATGGCAAAGAGGCCCACCCAGATACCGCTGCGTGAAGCCCGTTCGGCGCCGCCCGCGGTATTCAGGCTTGGTGCATGAGAACTTGCAGTCGAAGCAATCATTGAAAAAACGTTCTCCTCATTCACAAATCTTTCCGCAGCGCGCAGCGGCCAAAATTTCCTCAGCGCACTGCGAGAACTTCAGTCGCCGCTGGCCAACGCTTCCGGCGAGTCTTGCATGACAAAGTCGCCCTTGGAACCCTTCACGCCGTACTGATAGGGATCGTGATAGACAACGGGGTGACGGCCGCCGAAATTGTTCCAGGGCGGGGGCGAAGGAATGGACCATTCGAGGGAGGTCGCATTCCAAGGATTTTCCGGCGCGGGCGCGCCCCTAAAGCGGCTGTAAATCAGGTTGAACAGGAAAATGAATTGCGCGGCGCCCGTAATGAGTGCCGCAATGGTGATGAATTGGTGCCAGGAGAGATACGGCGCCATGTAGTCGTCCACGAAAGACTGGTAGCGGCGCACGTTGCCGATCAATCCGAGATAGTGGAACGGCATGAAGATGCAATAGGCGCCCAGGAAGGTGATCCAGAAATGCAATTTGCCGAGAGTTTCGTTCATGAAACGGCCGGTCATTTTCGGGAACCAGAAATAGGTGCCTGCAAAGACGCCGAAGAGCGAGGCGACTCCCATGACCATGTGGAAGTGGCCGACAACGAAGTAGGTGGCGTGCAAGTAGATATCGATGGAAGGTTGCGCGAGAAAGAAGCCGCTGACGCCTCCCGCCACGAACATGGAAATGAATCCGAGAGCGAAAAGCGAAGCGGAAGTGATCTTGATGTCGGCTCCGTACAAGCTGCCAAGCCAGATCAGAGTCATTATCGTGGCGGGAATTGTGATGGTCAGCGTTGGGAAGGAAAACGCGAGTGCCGACATGGGGTTCATGCCGCTGAGGAACATGTGATGCCCCCAGACCATGTAGCTGAGGAACCCAATGGACATCATGGAGTAGATGATGACCTTGGCGCTGAGCAGAGGCTTACGCATGCTGTTGATCAGAATGTGCGAAACAATGCCCATGGAAGGCAAAATGGCGATGTACACCTCGGGGTGGCCGAAGAACCAGAAGAGGTGCTGCCACAACAGGGGCGAGCCTCCGGAATGCGGCTGCAGGCGGTCGCTGATTACCAGACCCGAAGGTATGAAGAAACTCGTTCCCGCGTGACGATCAAGGATCAGCAGAATGCAAGCGGGGAGAAGCACCGCGAATGCAAGCAGGGCGATGCAGGAGGTGATGAACCATGCCCAGGTGCAGATGGGCATGCGCATCAAGGTCATGCCTTTGGCGCGTAAATCCAGAGTTGTGGCGATGAAATTCAGCGCGCCGAGCAACGAAGCGATGCAGAAAATCGCGATCGATACTCCCCACAGGCTGGCACCCCACTGCATGCCGGGCCCAGCGTCTTTGCCGACGGCGCTGAGCGGCGTGTATTCAGTCCAGCCCGCGATGGGCGGCCCATCCGGAATAACAAACGCCAGCATCAGCACGACCCAGGCGACGAAGGTGACCCAGAAGGACATCATGTTGAAGCGGGGGAAGGCCATGTCCTCCGCGCCAATCTGAATGGGCAGGAAGTAATTGCCGAAGGCGGCAAACGGGGCGTTGGTGAGCACGAAGAAAACCATGAGCGTGCCGTGCATAGTCAACAACGACAAGTAATACTCTGGCGTCATCACGCCACCGGGCGCGCCCACTTTCGAGAGCAATTCCAGACCGGGAATCTTTGCAGCGGGCCAGACCATGTGGATGCGCATCAGCCAGGAGAGGATCATCCCGGTGAAGACAGCCACCAGCGCCAGGCCGTAGTACTGTTTGCCGATGACCTTGTGATCCAGGCTGAAGATGTACTTCCGGATGAACCCTTCCGGAGGAGCATGCACATGAGCCTGTTGAACTGAACTCTCCGCCATCTCTTCACCTCGTTCGAAAACGTCCCAAGTCCCGGCCAGCAGCGATGCTTGCCGCGCCACGGGCAGGTTGCACTGCTACTGCGCCGACTGGTCCTTTAGCCACTTCTCGAAATCCGGTTCGGACATCACGTTGAGGTATGCCTTCATGTTGTAGTGGCCCAACCCGCAAAGCTGGGTGCATACGATTTCGTACTTGCCAATTTTCGTGGCGGTGAAATGCACGGAAAGATCCAGGCCAGGGACGAAGTCTTGCTGGATGCGCAACTCGCGCACGTAGAAGGAATGGCCCACGTCTTTGGCATGCAGAAGCAATTGGATCTCACGGTTGACGGGAATAACGAGTTCGCCAGACACAATGTCGTCGCGAGCTTCGACTTCATTGGCGGGGTCGAGACCAAAGTAATTCTGGTTGCCCTCATCAATCTTGTCGGGGTGAATGGCGCCGAATTTGCCATCGGGGCCGGCGTAGCGGAAGTAATAAGCGAACTGCTCGGCTTGGGCCTGAATCTGCAGGGCGTCCGCTTTTGGTGAAGTGAAATAGACGTTGGCCCAGGCCTTTTGGCCGAGGACGCCAAGAGCCAGGATTTCCGTCCCGACAAGAATGAACGCGGCAATCACCATAACCTTGGCGCCGCCCGGGAAATTCTTGAGGGGACTGCCGGGCTTGCGTCCGGTAAAGAGGAAAAGAAAAGCGGCGAGGACCAATTGTGCGCCGACAAACGAAAGTCCCGCTTCGATCATGGTGTCATTCAGTTGGTCGTCGATCTGGTGGCCGTGAGTGGAAATGTCCTCCGGCAGCGGAAATTTGTGCGTCAGGATTGGATACGCCGACAGAATGGCGATGATCACAAGCGCAATTGCAAAAACCTTCCCCATCGTTCTCCGCCTCTGCCCTACTTCGTGGGCGAATGAAGTACTTAGCGATTTATTGGGCCCGAAAACTCAGTCCAAGAGAAGACCAAGCCCCGTGTTAGTAGGGCTTGGCCTTGAATACGAAGTTGATCGTCTTGGTTTCGCTGCCGCTGATGGTGACGTCCTGCGACTGCTCGCCGTAAGACTCGTGCCAGGCAGTGATGGTGTATTTGCCCGGAGGCAAGTTTGCCAGAGAGAACGAACCGCCATCGCCGGTTATCGCGAAGTGAGAATTCTTCAGCACCGCAAAGGTGCCGTGCATCCAAGGATGAACGTTGCACTTCACGGGGATGAATTCCGCCTTGTCATATCTTTCGCTGATGGGAGGCG
>CAYOOS010000149.1:0-4516 GCA_964405585.1 uncultured Acidobacteriaceae bacterium
GAAAGGTTTTCGTCATGGTTGAATCCCCTGTGAGCGCAGCGCTGGCGGTAAACGGGACAAGCGAAATCGGCGTCTGCGTGCGATCTTTAGCAGAGTTGGCGGGACGATCCAGGCAGGCGGACTTGCTGGCGAAGCCGACGAGGTTATGGGAAGTCCTTCAGAAGCACCGTTTCGATGTTGCACTTCAATCAAGGCCGGTGCACCTACCTGAACCAATCGTTACTGCGCGGAATTCGCATGAAGATGTTGCGAAGATAGCATTCATCCTTTTGGCAGATGTTGCCGATGAACGAATTGTTGAGAAGTGTTTTGCAATGGGGGCTACAGATGACTTGGTGGAAGGCGGCCGCCTTGACAGAGACTTGAGGAGCTTCCACGTTTGCCGGGACGTGAGGACGAACCGATGAGGACAATGGCACTCAGAAAAGCGACACTCTACACGGCCGAGGAGCCGTTGCGCATCCTCTTACTCGACGATTCCGCACAGCTTGCCGAGACCATAGAGCACGAACTGGAAAATGCGGGGTTGGCGATTGAATGCACCGTGGTGCGGGGCCGCGAGGAATATGCGGAGGCGCTAAGCTCCGCTGAATACGCCGCGATACTGGCCACGGATTATCTGCCTGGCTGGAGTGGTATCGAAGCGCTGCATTTTTTGCACGACGCGGGGAAAAACATTCCCTTCCTGCTCCTGACAGGGTCATTGAGAGAAGAAGCCGCGGAGGAATTTATCCGGGAAGGGCTGAACGACTATGTGTGGAAGGACCGGCTGACGCGTCTGCCGGTGGCGCTAAAGCGAGCGTTGGAGGAAAAACGGTTGCGCGACGCGAATGCGTGCGCCCAGGCTGCGCTGTCGGAAAGTGAAGCGCGGAACCGGGAACTCGTGGAGAACTCGAGTTACGGAATTTTTCGAGTATCCCTGGCGGGCGCGTTTCTGGTGGCGAATGCGAGCCTGTTGGAATTGCTGGCTTGCAAAGACCTTGCGGAATTGAAAACGTTAAACCTCTCGACTGACGTTTTTCGATTTCCGGCACAATTCGCGCAACTTCTCGTTACCTGCCGGCAGATTGGGTTTGTGCACAGTGCAGAGACGGAATTGCGGCGGAAAGACGGAGGGTTCATCACCGTGCGCCTGCACCTGCGCTATCTTTCTCTGCCCGGGCCGGCCGATCAATTGGAAGGAATCATCGAAGACGTGACGGAACTGCGCGCGCTGGAGCGCCAGTTGGCGCAGGCACAGAAATTTGAAACCATCGGACAGCTTGCCGGGGGCATCGCGCATGATTTCAACAATGTGATCGGAGCGATCCTGGGCTGGGCGGAGCTTGGTTTTGAACAGAGCGGGAGCTATCCCGCGATCGCGGAGCGATTTGCGCGCATTCGAGAACAAGCGGACCGCGCCGCGGCGCTAACAAGAGAACTGCTGGCCTTCGCGCGGCGTCAGGCCCTGCAGCCCCGCGCGGTGGATTTGAACGGAGTCACCCAAGGCTTGACGAACCGGCTCGACAAGGTCATCGATAAAAGTATTGAGATCAAGGTTCTTCCGGGCTCCATCCCGCCGGTCAAAGCGGATCCCTCCCAGATCGAACAAGTGGTGATGAATCTGTGCCTGAACGCGCGGGATGCCATGCCAGAGGGAGGCCGTCTGGTGATCGAGACGGAGTTGGTGCAATTGGACGAAGCTTACTGCCGGTTCTATCCGTATGTGCTCCCCGGCTGCTACGTGGTTCTTTCTGTATCTGACACAGGCGTGGGCATGGACGAGGAAACGCGGGAGCGCATATTCGAGCCGTTCTTCACAACGAAAGAGCGTGGCAGAGGCACGGGGATTGGCCTGGCGACGGTCTACGGAATAGTGAAGCAACACGGGGGATTTATTCATGTCTACAGCGAGGCAGGGCATGGCAGCCTGTTCCGGGTGTACTTGCCCGCCATGGAGGGCGGAGTATCCGAGGGTGAGGCGGAGGCGGTTGGAATTACCAGTGCGGTGAGCCTGCGCGGCACGGAGACGATTCTGCTGGCGGAGGATCACGATTCGACCCGAGAGATGGCGCGACAGTCCCTTGTGAACTTCGGCTATCGCGTATTGGCAGCAAACGATGGCGAGCAAGCGGTGCGCCTGTGTGCGGAAGAAAAGCCCTCGCTGGCGATCCTCGATGTAGTGATGCCCCGGTTGGGCGGGCCGGCTGCAGCCGCCCAATTGCTTGCGCGCTTCCCCGGTCTACCTATCCTGTACACCAGCGGGTACTCGGAATCGTCAAGGCTGGGGGGCTCGGTGACCGCCGACTCACGGTACCTGCAGAAACCCTACAGCCCAACTGCTTTGGGTAGAGCGATCCGCGAAATACTAGGCAGGCCGGAAGCGCATGTAACCTGAACACGTGCCGGGGCAGCCCGAAAAGGGGACGGAGAGTACTATTACCCGGCGGGTAAGTGAGTTTTATCCCCGGTTTAGAGGCTCAGACAAGCCGCCCGGGGATGAGCATACCCTCCAAAGCCGCTTTTTCCAGGATTGCGGAGCCTTTCAAATTCGCGATAAAACACAGTAATCAATCGGTTTTTCTGGCGCTGCGCATCGGCTTTTTTCGATTGACATGGGTTCTACCGAGTGTTAGAAAAGCACAAAGACAAGCCCTCGGGTGGTCAGTCTCCTTTCGGTCTTGTAGACTACAATCCGTGAGCGAGGCCGCGATCCTGCCTGGCAGGGTAGAGTTCGCTGTGCCACTGACGGGCTTGTTTGTAACACCCCACCCCACCCCGGGAGGCGGAAATTAACCCTTTTCGCCTCCTTTTTTTTGCACCTTGTTCATTCGGACGGATTTTCCCGCCTGCCGTGCGAAAATAATCAGGCTATGACGGATGGAACGCCGCCGTTGTTGGAACTGCGAAACGTAAGCGTGGTGCGTGGAGAGAATCTCGCGCTGGACCGCGTGTCTTTACAAATCGCGAGCGGAGAGCACGTTTGCATATTAGGTCCGAACGGATGCGGAAAATCCACACTGATCAAGACCATCACGCGGGAGTGCTACCCCGTGCAGAGGGATGGCAGTACGATCGCGATATTGGGACGCAGTGTGTGGGATATATTTGAATTGCGGCCGCAATTGGGGATTGTTTCGCCGGACCTGTTGGCGGCCTGCACAACGGACGCGACCGGCATGGATGTGGTGCTCTCTGGATATTTCAGCAGCACGCGGGTCTTTCCAAATCACCATCCAGCGACGGAGCATCGTGATAAGGCGCAATCCGCGCTGGTGCGGTTGGGCATCGGGCATCTGGCGGAGCGTCCGGTACGGGAGATGTCGTCGGGCGAAGCGAAACGCACGCTGATTGCGCGGGCTCTGGTGCATGAGCCGAAGACGCTGCTGCTGGACGAACCGGGGAACGCGCTGGACATTGGCGGCCAACTGGAATTACGGGCCACACTACGCGAGTTGGCGAATGCTGGATTGAGCATTGTCCTTGTGACGCACCACGTGGGGGAGATTATTCCGGAAATCGAGCGCGTGGTGCTGCTGCAGAAAGGACGCGTCGTTGCCGACGGACCAAAAGAAAACGTGCTGACAAGTGAGCAACTCTCGGCGCTGTTTGGCGCACGCGTTCGGGTGTTCCGCGAAGACGGATACTTTCACGTGCATGCCTGAAAGAATGGGAAGTTTTTCTTACACTCCGACTATTTGGACGCGATTCCTTCCGCGAAGTTCCCGATGACCGGCAGCTTATAGCTTTCATTTAGATAAGCTTTGTACATCATGAAGATCATGAGCAGGAAGCTTGCCAACCAGAGCAACGGATATAGGAAAAGGCCGAGAAAAAAGATGTGTATTACGTGCAGTATCCCCATGGATATGCCTAGCGCGATATAAATGACAATCAGCGCTACGTACAACCCGAGCGCCTGGACCGCATGGAATTTCACGAACTTCCGCTTATCAATGAGCAAAAGCACCAGGGCGACGATCCATCCAATAACGGGTGCGTAACACAGTAGCCCCGCAACATTTTCCTGGAGACCTTCCGTTGGGGAAGCCGCGGGCGCAGCGGACGGGGTGGCAGCCGCGGATTGATTGGCACCGCATTTTGGGCAAAAAGAGGCAGTTCCGATTTCCTGACCACACGCTTTGCAGAAGGGCATGAGAGGGTCCCTCCCGGGGACCAATTGGTGATGGAGGGTAACAAAGCGCCTGCCCGCAAGCAATGAAATTTCGAAGGTGGGGTCATCCAGCGGACGAGTTCCTCCAATGTACGGCGTCAGAACCAGGTATGAGCACGATACTGGCGATAAGCATCGCCAAAACGCTGTTCCAATACAACGGCTTCACGCCGGGCCCGGAGCACCTGCAGTACAAGGATTGGGAGCAAAGCAGCCAGGAACCAGGGGCGGTCCAAATAGAGGATGAGGCCGGCAAGGACAAAAAAACTGAAAATGTAGACGGGATTGCGGATCCGCGAATAAAGACCGTGAGTTACAAGTGACGTAGCTTGCGGCGTGAGTGAGAAAGAGTTGCCAAGCTGA
>CAYOOS010000149.1:4526-9156 GCA_964405585.1 uncultured Acidobacteriaceae bacterium
AGATGTGAGTTGGACGCCAGATGGCGGGAACTTGGGTAAAAAGAAGGGCAACAATCACCACCATGGGGACGACGGTAACAAATCGAGCGCTAGGTTTCATGGTGCCACGGCATGGTAGCACGTCGGGCTTCAGAACGGGCCCAATGAGAGACTCCGACCTTAGCCCGTGCCTCTCACCAGAATTGAACAAAAACGATTGATTAGAAGTGGAAGAAGGACGGCATTTCCGATAACAGAGTGTGACCGGTCGGAGTTCGTCTTGGAAGGGACTTTTTCGCCGTGGGTGGCGGTGGAGCGTGCTCTCTTACCACATCGCGGCAAGTCCATCGTCGATCGCCAGATCCTGGTCAACCTGGCCGTTGAAACAATTCTCGGCATATTGCCAGACGACAGTACCCGCTGAGTTGCAACTTGGTGTGCTGGGGACAAAGGCAGGTGCATTCCCCGCTGTTGAGCAGCCGGGCTCCGGTTCGGAGCTGAATACCAAACTATTGACGAGAGCTGGTTCCGAACTGTACGCGGAGCAGTAAGGCTCGCAGAAATAGAGCGCATTACTCTGCAGAGGGTTTCCATAGAAGCCCGCTTTGTAACCGGACTGCTGCACAGCGATTGCCCAGCCTCTGCACCAATCTACGGTCAAGGGCCACCCGGTCTCGATGTCCGCAAAGATACAAACATTCGGAGGAGTCGCGAGCGTTTGAGCGGCGAGAATCGCCTTCTGCGCGTCCGCTGTACCTTCGGCAAGTCCGCCTTGAATGCTCGAAGGATTGTTAAGTGTTCCGTTGTAGACGAGCAAAATCCGGCAGTCCCGCGAATGCAGAAAGCCCGCTTCGGCAGGAGTCAGAGAGTAACGGCCGCCGATGTACCGGCCCCAGAATGCGGGCATACCGCCTGCCAGTTGACTTACATAGTCGAACAGTAATTGGTTGGCGATCCTGGCAGTGGCAGGATTGGCCGAATCCACTCCCCAGTATGTGGTCATGCTCACCTTTCGGAGCCGGGCACCATTTCGTATCGAGGTACAAGCTGTTGGGTGCGAGGGTCTAGCGCCGTCGCCGAACGAGCATCCACTCTTGTGCAATGCAATGCGACACGCAGACAGATGGTTCTGCCACTCAGCTCAATGGAAACTCCTTCGTTCCCGCTGAAGTCACCACGCGAACCATCCTCTGGCCTTGATCCTCGATTAGCTGAATCGTCTGGATGCCAATCCAAAAGAGCTTGTGGACAGAAACACCTGAGATATTGTTGAGAGCGGGAAGGCCATCGGTTTCGGCCACATTGAAGCTCACCGCAGTGTTGAGGCGGACCTGCGTTCCGCTGAGGACAATTTGAACTTCCTGGGCGATGTTCAAGGAAACGAGATCGGCGGACTTTGTGACTCCTTGAATAGCATTTACCACGTCGGCCAGAGGCCCTTGCAGCGGAATGGCGGAAGCGGTGAGCGCTTGCTGTAAATCACTTCCGGAGACCGTAACGTTGTCACCAAGCGCCGAAAAAATCTGCATGGCGACAGAAACCGGATCTGTCGTGGCGGTCTTGGCAGCCGCGATGATTTTCGTAACATCATCGACCGAAAGAGTTGTCTGACCATTTCCCTGTCCGGAAGGTTGCGGTGAAGCTGAAGTTGCCATAGATTTGTCTCCGTATTTCCGGCGTGCCCGTGCCCGCCTAAATTCAATCGCATCATAGTCTAACGATTCGCGTGTTCTTCCAAGCTCTTTTCATGGGGCTCAATCGCCCGGCGGATTACCAGCAACCTGCCTGGCGATTCCCAGAGACCGAATACAATTATTCGGCCATCGCAAGTCGCCAATAACACCTTGCGATCGGCAACGACGGCCGGAAAGAATTTGCCAGTGGAGGCTGGGGAGGCTTATGACCCGGCGTAGAGTTGAAAAGGGGCCCAGTAGAACGGCTTGGCGAAAACACTGTGAGCGTTCGATTTAAGTAGGGAGAGCTTGGCATTGCGGAGGGCGATCGCGGGGTCCTCCCCATGGGTCAATCCTTCATATAGCGTGTCCATGAGTTGGGGGGTTGAGGAGGCATCACTGACCTCCCAGAGCGAAGCGATCACGTTGTGAGCTCCGGCACGCAAGAACGCCCAGGAGAGGCCGACAAGGCCCTCGCCAGCATAGGCCCGCGAACCGGCACCGTTGCAAGCGGAAATGGTGACGAGTTGCGCGTGCAAGGGATGCGTAACGATATCGCGCGCGTAGAGTTTAAAGGAATCGCCGTCGCGGCTGAGAATCACGGCGGACTCTAGGGGACGCGTTTGGCTGGCTGTGCCGTGCGTTACGAAATGCAAGTAGGAGAAGCGTCCCGGGCTGCTCGTAAGGTAAGCGGCAGCCGTTGCTTTGCGCCCTTCGAGAACCTCGCGTTTGGCAGACGGAAAGTGGCTGGAGATTTTCTGAATTTCGGCACGGCCTTGCGCGAGAGCCGGAAAATCTGCGCTTGCCGGCTCGGGATTGCCAACGAGAAGAAGGCTGTTCTCTGATCCGAATGGCTTGTGATTCGAGGAGGACAAAAGAGCCAGAGAACTCGCCGTCGAGAGCGTCACGTCTTCGATCCAAAAATGGGGGTGGGGATCAGGGACGATGATGGTCTCAAAGTTCAAGCCAAACAAACTTTCCGCAGGCAACAGAACTACGCGGGAATCTTTTGGGATGAGGTTTCTGGCGGGAGCGACCAGGATGGCGAAGAGTTGTTTGCCGTCCTCGCTGTCTGAGGCCAAGACATCGTGCCCGTCTAAGATAGCCTGACGGTACGCTTTCACCGCTGGATCAATCTGTGATTTCTTGGGAAGAAGGAAATAGGTCAGCTTCGTGGGGGTTATCGCCCACAGATAGGAATGGTTTTGGCCAACCCAATATACAAGTAATGTGGCCCGCAGCTTTTGTGCGAGTTGGCGTGGCAGCGGTTTCAGGTGGCGCTCCGCGGGAGCATGATTGGCGGAAGCGAGTCCTTCCGCCAGAGTCTGCGAGCGCGTGAGGTCGGCCACTTGCAAGGCGTCTTCGGCTCTGCCGTGACGGACGAGGAAATCAATATAGTCATCGTAAAAGTCGATAGCGCTGGAGAGGAAAGTCAGGCGAAGTTCATCCTGACCCACGGAGAGCCGCGCGGCTTGAATCGTCTGGATCGCGCGCTTGTATTCCTTTTCGGCCGCGGCTGTCCGGCCTTCTTCGTCGTAAAGGGTGCCGAGGCGGGCCTCTGCTTCCCAGCGGAGCGCGGTTGCGGCAGAGGGGTTTTCGAGCACGGTTTTCAAGGCTTGCTCTGCTTCTTTGAAGTGTTTTCGTGCTTCCTCGATGCGACCCGAGCCCAGCAACGCCGTAACTCCGCCATCAGCGTCCTTTGCGGCCAGGGCGGTCTTAACTGCCTCAAAGTTATAGGTTCCGGCGAGTTCAATATGGCCCTGGCTCAGGGCCACCAACGAGAGGTTGTTCAGACATTCCGTGATTGCGAGCTGGTCGCCGTGGCTACGAGCTAGTTCGAGGGCCTTCAGCGATTCTTTTTCGGCGCCTTCGTAATTCCCAAGATAGTATTCGGTCACGCCAATGTCGGTGAGCCACTCGATTTGCAGGCCTGGAGCTCCGGCCTGCGCGAAAGATTCTTCGGCTTGTCGAAAGAGAGCCAGGGAATTTTCATAATCACCAAGTTCGAAATAGCTCCAGCCCAAGTTCCCAAGAATCCGGGCAGCAGAAATCCGCGCACCCAGGGAATTGGACAATCGCAGCGCGGCGTTATCCCAATCAATTGACTCGTCAAAATGCTCCTGCCGAGTTGCTGCCAGCCCCAGGCTGCCTAGCGCCGACGCTTCGAGGAAAGAGTCCTTTCGCAACAACGAATCCGTAAGCGCCTTGCGATACTCGGATTCGGCCGTCTTCGGATCACCGCGCAGGAAGGCCAGAGTTCCCCTGCGCAGGGCAACTTCTCCCAGGAGAGCGGGACTATTGGTCTTGGCAAGGAATTCAGCTTCATCCAGAAAGGTTTTGGCCTGGTCGAACTGCAGCAGTCGAGAATTCGCCGTGCCCTGAATAAGTTTCTGCCAAACTGCCAGGTCTGTGCCTTTCAGGGAAGCAGGAAGCTCCGGCTCAAGGAGCGCCAAGGACTCTTTGTTGGAGCGTTGGCGCATTTTGATCTCGGCCTTCAAAATCGTGAATCGCCAATGCCATTCGGAGTCTGGAGATGGAAACTGCTTCAGGCCAGCTTCGCTCTCGACGAGCGCTGAAGAGAGATCACCGCGATTTACTTTCAACCAGGCATCTGTGTATGCCTGCTGCCGCGAGAAGACGGGTGGGGGTTTATTACATCCGATCGCCCCAAACAGGACGATTAAGAACAGCGCACAGGCTATGGCCAGGTCTGCCCGTTGATTCTGCCTTCTGCCACCACGGTGGTGGCTTCCACGGGGGAACCCAGCTCGAAACGCATCATGGTCAAGGTGCGCTTGCAGGAACTCAGAAGGGCTTCGGCGAGATAAACTCTTCCGAAATTGGGGATCACCAGGGCGTGACCTTCCACGCTGACCCCGGGAGCGTTCGTCTTGATCTTCTTGACGAGGGTGCAAAGAATCTCTCCGTGGCCTTCCGTGAACTTGAAGACGGCCGCCGCGGTCGGTCCGCCGGCGAAG
>CAYOOS010000150.1:0-9077 GCA_964405585.1 uncultured Acidobacteriaceae bacterium
GAGCAGGCTATGACCACGCAACGCTCCCAGCCTGAGCTTCGACTCAGTGAGCGCGGCAGCGGCCGCATCCCCGATGATCGTTTCCGTTCCCACTTTGGTCGCGGACACGAGTTCCATATGGGTAACCCAGTTATGGTCGGCGGCTTTTCTCGCTTCCAGTACGGCGGCTATTGGTTTGGTTTCGTTGATCCCTGGCCAGTTGGCTGGTACTACACCGATAACTTCTACATCGATTACGTCGATGGCGGCTACTATATGTACAACCCGTATTATCCCGGCGCTCGTTTCGCCATCACCGTCGCGCTCTAGCAGATGATCCGATTCGTTGACCGAGTGCATCCCAGCCCGGCGCGCATTCTGCAACGCATTCAGAATGCCGTCGGGGCAGGGAACTTGAACTTCGTTGGATGGATTCGCTTGGGAAGGAGCTAGCCATGCTTGGAACTCTTCTGATCGTCCTCTTGATCCTGGTGCTTTTGGGAGCTTTGCCGCGCTGGCCTCATAGCCGGAACTGGGGTTATGCCCCCTCAGGAGGTCTGGGCCTCGCGCTTCTGATCGTTGTCGTTCTTGTGCTCCTCGGACGCCTTTAGGCCTCGCCCAACGCCTTCGCACTGGAAACCGAAATGTCCTGGTCAGTCCTGCGTTCTACAAGGAGCGAATGAAAGAAGCAAGGAAGCTTGTCCATGAACTTGGAAAATCCACTTAGCGCTTGTCTCTCTCTTCGTTTCGCTTCCCTGGGTTGCGGCCCATGGCGTATCCGCATCTTGACCGCGCTCCTTGCCATACTCCTCTGTGCCGGTGGTTCTTCCGCTTACTCCGTCCTCACTCACGAGGAAATCGTGGACTTGGTGTGGACCACGGATCTCCGCCCGCTTCTTCTTCAGCGTTTTCCATCACTCACGGAGGACCAGCTCAAGGAGGCGCACTCTTACGCCTACGGCGGCGCAGTCATTCAGGACCTCGGCTACTATCCCTTTGGCAGCGTGGAATTCAGCAATTTGCTGCACTACGTCCGCAGCGGCGATTTCGTCATCGAATTGCTTTCGCAGAGTCAGGATGCCAACGAGTACGCCTTTGCTCTCGGTGCACTCGCTCACTACGCCTCCGATATCTCCGGCCATCCAGCCGTGAACGCGGCCGTTTCCCTTCAATACCCCAAGCTGCGCGCAAAGTACGGTACTTCCGTCAAGTACGCGGAAGACCATACCGCGCACCTTAAGACGGAATTCGGATTCGACATGGTGCAAGTGGCGAAGAATCGCTATGCCTCTCAGCAGTATCACGACTTCATCGGATTCCAGGTCTCCAAGCCTCTCCTCGAGCGGACTTTCCCCATCGTTTATGGAATGCAGTTGAAAGACGTTCTGAAACATGAGGATCTCACCATCGGCTCCTATCGCTATGCTGTCAGCCGCATGATTCCACAGATGACTCAGATCGCCCTGCGGACCCATGAGAAGGACATGATGAGAGAGACACCTGATTTTGCGAAAGAGAAATTCCTTTACCGTCTCTCCCGCTCCGACTATGAAAAGGAATGGGGCAAGGACTACACTAAGCCCAGTTTCGGCACCCGTTTTTGGGCCGTGCTCTTGCGATACATGCCCAAAATTGGCCCCTTCAAGGCCCTGGCCTTCAACAATCCCACCGCCCAGACCGAGGACCTTTACTTCAAAAGCATCAATCTCACCGTCGACAAGTACCGCATCTTTCTCCAGCAGGTTCACGCCGGCTCACTCGTACTCGTCAATTCGGATCTTGACACGGGTCAGCAAACCAAGGCCGCAGAGTACTCCTTGACCGACGAAACCTACGCGGAATTGTTAGGCCAACTGGAGCAGCGCAAGTTCGATCTCACTTCGCCCGCCCTCCGCGATAATATTCTCTCCTTTTATTCCGACCTCTCCGCTCCCCTCGAAACCAAAAAGGACGCTGCTCGCTGGCAAACTCTCCTGTCCTCTCTTGACGAGCTGAAGCTTGCCACTCCAGCTCCCATCCTCGCGGCCGCTCCCGCAAACTGACGCCGGCCCTGTGTTCTGTTGTTCATTTCCACCAATCGCACTCTGTGGAATTGAGATTGGATGAGATAGCGTGCCTGCAGATAAATCAAATTGTGTGCTCAAAGGGACAGACTCCTTTCCTGGGAACATCTAAGATGAGCCCGTAGGTAAGACGAAAAAGACTTTCGCGCAGACCCCATCACCCTCAATCGGATTGTCTCGGCTTCGTCCTACGCAACCATGCACCGGAAAAGTTTCGCAAATTTCAGGAGGAAATTCGGATGAAAATTGTAAAATCACTAATCTGTTTGCTCGCACTCACCCTGTTCGGCGTCATACTGCTTCCCAACGCCCGGGCGGATGAATCGAATAAGAAAACCGTCGTCACCTTCAGTCAAGCCGTGGAAGTTCCCGGGAAAATTCTCCCCGCCGGAACGTACACTTTTCAGCTTTTGGATTCGCCTTCCGACCGCAACATCGTTGAGATCTTCAATGCGGACGGCAGCCAGATCATCGTCACCACCATCGCCATCAATGATTATCGCTTGCACACCACCGGAAAAACCGTCATGACGTTTAATGAAACGCCGGGCGATGCTCCGGAAGCTCTTCGCGCCTGGTTCTATCCTGGCGACAACTACGGACAAGAATTCGTCTATCCAAAGGCTCGCGCCATTCAGTTGGCGAAGCTCACAAATGTGGTCGTTCCTGCCGTCGCTGTTGACACGCTGGACGAAACTACAATCAAGACGACTCCGATCCTCGCCATCACCCCCGACGAGAAAGAAGTGGAAGTAACCTCGGTCATCCAGACCACTCCACCCGTCGTTGCAGTCGTGACTCCTGCGCCCGTCGCGGTTGCCCCGGTTGCGGAAGCACCAGTTGCCGCGACTCCGGTTGCGCAAACCCAGGAACTCTCGCAAACAGCCAGCTTTCTGCCGTTAATCGCACTGCTAGGCGCCTTGTCCATCGGCCTTGCCGTCGGCTTGAAGCTTCTCCTCAAGTTCTCTTTGTAACCGAATGAAGCTGTTCCGCGTCGCGGACGTGATCTCACACTCACGTCCGGCGTCGCGAGAAGGCCCTTTCGTGACTCTTACTCCGTATATTCGCAAGCATTATCTGCGCAATGGACACTTGTTCCTTGCTCCTTATTTGCTTTTCCTCGGGCTCCTCGGCTTTTCTCCAGCTCACCTGACACAGCATTCACCTGCACCCGTGGACTCCCAGACGAAAATTGCCCTGTCTGTGAATCTTGTTCTGCTTCCCGTAAATGTGACGGACGCTCACGGCACATCCATTACTGGTCTCAAGTCCGACGATTTTCGCGTCCTTGAAGATGGGCAAATGCAGAAGATCACGGTATTCGATGAAGGAAACACTCCTGTTACGGTCGGTCTTGTTGTTGATCACAGCAGAAGCATGGGCCCCAAGCTTGCCGGTGTCGTTGCCGCGGTGTCCTCCTTCGCGCATTCCATCAATCCACAGGATGAAATGTTCGTGGTGGACTTCAATGACGATGTGTCGATCGAACTCATGAACGGAAAGGCATTTTCCAGCAATCCAAAGGATCTCGAGGAAGCCCTCGACGCCGTTTCCGCCCGCGGACGAACCGCGCTCTACGATGCCGTGAGTGAGGGACTCCACCATCTCCAGTACGGCCGCTGGGGCAAAAGAGCCCTCATCATCATCAGCGACGGCGGAGACAATGCCAGCCATCTCAAATATTCTCAGGTGCTAGTTCAAGCGCGCCAGTCGCAAACCTTGATCTATGCCATTGGCCTCCTTGGTGCTGGCGACAGAGAAGAAAACCCCGGTCTTCTCCGGCGGCTCTGCAGGGATACCGGTGGCATCGCCTACTTCCCAGAGGAAGCCGAATCGGTCACCAGCGTAGCGGCGCGAATCGCTCGCGATCTTCGCGAGCAATACACGCTTGGTTATGTGCCCCAAAACATCCAGGCTTCTATTGCCTTTCGAAAGATCGCAGTGAAGGTGACTGCTCCAGGGCATGACAGGTTGCATGTGCGAACTCGGCAAGGCTACTCACCGTCGGCAGAGAAGCAGCCCACCGCCCAGTTGGCGTCGGGGACTGAATGAATCGAAATCCTCATCCAGCCGGAACAGCCTCCTCAACGCGAACCTACATCCTTCGCGGCGCCTGCTATTTTTTCCTGGCCTTTGGCCTTCTCGCGTTGGGCTACGCAGGCTTCGTCGTCGCTGATTCCTATGCCTATCAGACCATCGAAATGAAGAAATTCGAGCCACAGGGCCTGCCCTCCGAACCTCATATTTTGGCCGAAGGTGATGTCATCGGTGAAATTCAGGTGCCCCGCTTGGGTCTGAATGTCATGGTCGTCCAGGGCGATTCCCGCGCTAACTTGCGCCGAGCCGTCGCTCACCTTTCAAAATCGGCTTTGCCCGGCGAATGGGGCAATGTCACAGTCGTTGGTCATCGTGACACTTTTTTCCGCCCACTGCGCAATATTCGCCTTGGCGATGAAATCCGGTTCAAGACTCGACAGCACAGCTTCGACTACCTCGTCCAGTCCATTGCAGTCGTCGCTCCCACGGACACCCGCGTTCTGGAAACATCAACCGGCCGTGATCTGACTTTGCTTACTTGTTATCCTTTTTATTACGTGGGCCCCGCACCCAAGCGTTTTGTGGTGCGTGCCCGAGAAGTTGATGGATCGTCGCAGGAACAACCTGCCGGAGAAAATGAACTAAAGGCGCCAACGACCGGCCAACTGTCGTTCCGTGGGAACCCCCATACCGGCGCTTCGCAATAAAGACCATCCTCCTAGCCATTACACCCCTTGCATCCATCCCCACATCCGGGGAAACTTACGCATGTGCTCAAGTGAACAGACCTGAACTTGTAAGTCATCTTAGGATGGCTTATCCGGGAAATATCGAAGGCTTTCTCTTGGTGTGGCACAATCGCTCGAATTACCAATCCCTTGTGAGATTGGAGCGGCAATGTTATTTATAATTTGCATCGCGTTGTTTGCCATTTGGCTCCTGGGTTTGCTCACGGCGCACACTCTCGGCGGGTTCATCTACATCCTGCCTCTCGCGGCTCTGGCCATCTATGTGTTTCACGTGATCCAGAGCCGAAAGCGCGTGGCTTAGTTGCGAAAGCGAGGAATATGAAACCTCTCGTTTGGATTGGAATTCTCCTGATTGTTCTGGGCGGCCTGGCCCTCGCCTACCAGGGTTTCAACTACACCCATCGCGAAAAGGTCCTGGACGTTGGTCCTTTCCATGCCACCGCGGATAAACGTGAACACGTTTCCATTCCTCCCTTCCTCGGCGGTCTGGCGATCGTCGGTGGAATCGTTCTCCTCGTTTTCGGCGCCAAAAAAAGTTCCTAGCCTCGGCTTCGCCCTGAGCCCACCAGAAAGTCACGTAAGGGCAACGCTTCGCTACTTTATTGCGGAAACCGTCTCTTGGGGAGGCCAGAGCTTCAGCGATGCCAAACTCTGCGCCTTTGCATGGATTTTCGCATTGCCACGGCAGGTCAACCTGAAGTTTGCGCTACTCGTGCAGAACAACTGTCAGCAATGATTTATTGACTTTGATCTTCCCGTTGTATTCGATGAACCCGAGTTTCCTGAATTTGTTCATGAAGAAATTCACGCGCGAACGCGTCGTTCCCACCATGCTCGCCAGCGTCTCCTGCGAAACCTTCGGCAGTACGGTGACCGGTTGCTCTTTTTGCCCATAGCGCGCCAGCAGCAGCAGCGTCCGCGCCAGTCGCTTTTCACTCGAGTTAAAGAGCTGATCGATCAGGTCCTCTTCGACGCGGATGTTGTGCGCCAGCATATACGAGATGAAATGATCGGAAAGCTCATGCTCCGCGTGCAGAACACGCAGCAACTCTTCTTTTTGCATCACCAGAAGGGTCGTCGGTGTTACCGCCGTCGCCGTGCCCATCCTCAGTGACTGCCCCGCCATGCAGCCCTCGCCAAAAAAGTCCGTTGGCCCGAACATCGCCACTACCGCTTCCTTGCCCGACCCGTTCACCACGGAAAATTTCACTCCGCCCTTCTGAACGTACATGACCGTTTCCGCGGCATCTCCCTGGGAATAGATGGATTCATTTCTGTGGTACTCAACGACTTTTCTCGCCACTCCTGCTGTATCCAGGAAAACTTGTGGATCGAAAGAGCCGTTACTCCCATTTGTCTTGAGTTTTTTTGGTTTCATAGTGGCCTCGAAGCTTCGTCTGGGAGTGGACATTCCGCCGCACACTCACACTATCAAGAAGGATTCCCAAAGACTGTATAGAAGTGAACAGCGTATAGTCCGGCCACTCACTATGATACCTGCTGGATGGCGAGACAGAGCGATATTGACCAGTCCGGACAGGGTTGGGCGGTACCCGTGAACTCGTCTTCCTGCTCATCGGGGTCCCGGCAAACATGCTTTCCCTGCAAGTAGAGCAAGGCGGTTGGGGCCAATGTTTCGAGCTGCTCAAGGGCAATCCCAGCCGGCGTCCCGGGATGAGTCGTGAGTTTACTGAAATGGTTAAGTATTTCCGTGAACATCAAACATACTTGACAAAGTTAGTAAACTCAAGCAGTATAAGAGTGGATCAAGGCTGCCTCAGGTCTTCGTGACCGCGAGCGGTACCCTGAATCACTCCCTTGGCCAAGAAACCAGGGAGGGCCTTATGTTTGTTCGCAAAGTAACCACACCTTTGAAACCCGACAGCGTTTCAAAATTCAGTCTCATGATGGAGCAAGAAGTCATACCCCTGCTCCGCAAGCAAGACGGATTCCAGGACGAACTCACTTTCTTTGCGCCCAGCGAAGACGCCGTCACCTCCATTAGCCTTTGGGACAAGGCCTCGGACGCCGAATCCTACAGCCAGAAAACCTTTCCTGTTGTTCTGAATATGCTCGCAGCGCTCTTCGATGGAACTCCCAAGGTGGACACCTACGAAGTTCTGAATTCTACCTATCACAAGATCGCCGCCGCCGTCGCCGCTTAAGCGCCGCATCCCGGTTTGTAACAGGGGCAAGCCCAGTCTGCCTGAGTATTCGCTAATCGACGGGGCACAGAGGAATGCATGTATCTACTCGCATGGGTTTTCATCGGTGTGCTGGTGGGCTGGGGAGTCGGAAGAGATCTTCGCGATCATGGCTTCGGTCCGCTCATGGACGTAGCGATGGGAATCGGAGGAGCGGTTGGAGGGGGAGTATTGATGCACTCTTCGGGCTATAGCGGAACTATCGTTACCACGCTATTTGCCGCGATTTGCGCGGTGCTTCTCACGATTCTTGCGGGTTTCGCAAACGGCCGAAGGGTTTACGCTCTGCAATCCTGAAGGCCGCCGAACGCAATCGTGGGCCGGCGTCACAGCCGCCCAATAAGCGCGCTCTCGAGTTCTTTGGAATTCATGGAGATATGGAAATGAAAACAATCGGTAGTTTGATTTTTGGCTTTGGGGCGTTGCTTCTGATTGCCCCCATGCTCCGTGCACAGGAATTGTCCAAATATCGTGGTTTCTTGCTTGGGTCAAGCCTGCCCAGCGTTTTGAAACTTAGCGATCAGAAGCTGGCGGATGTGAAGACGGTTCACGCTCGGCCCATGTTGATCCAGGAGATTACTTGGTGGCCGCCGAGCTCCCTGGGCGCTTTCTCCCGGCCAGACAGCGTTGAACAAATTCTCTTCTCTTTCTCCAACGGCAGCCTCTACAAGATTTCCGTCACCTATGAGCATGCTTCCATAGAAGGGCTCACGGCGGAAGACATGGTGAAGTCCATTTCGGCAGAGTACGGACCGCCGGCGAATGTTCAGTCGGAAGTGGATCCCCTCCTGAACGCGCGATATGAAATGCCGCAAAAGTCCGTCGCGTCCTGGGAAGATTCACAATCCTTCTTCAATCTTGTCCGCTCTCCCTTCACCAATCGTTTCGGGCTGGTCATTTACTCCAAGCGCCTCAACGCAGATGCGGAACTTGCCATCGCGGAGGCGGCGAAACTGGAGGAGCAGGAGCGTCCGGGCAAGGAAGCCGACCAGCGAAAAAAGGAAGCGGACGATCTCGAGGCCTTGCGCCTGAAGAACCAGAAAACGTTTCATCCGTAGCGCCGGCCTTTAGTCCTAAAGAGTGTTCGAGATTTTGCAATAGATTGAATGGAGGTTATTGAAATGACAGTGAATATCACACCGCTGCATGACCGCGTCCTCGTGCGCAGACTGGAAGCGAAAGAAACGGCGAAGGGCGGGATCATTATCCCCGATACCGCCAAAGAAAAGCCGCAAGAGGGGGAAGTAATGGCTGTCGGTGCCGGCAAGATAGAAAAGGGCCACCGCGTGCCACTCGACGTCAAGGTCGGCGACCGGATCTTATTCGGTAAGTACACCGGGAACGACATCAAAATCGAAGACCAGGAGTACTTGATCCTCCGCGAAGAGGAAATCCTCGTGATCGTCGGCGCAATCGCCAAAGCAGCATCCGGCAAAAAATAGTAGCCCCTATCCAGGTGTTTTGGAGGGAGCGGAAAGTTCGATCACCCGGGAGGGTGAATTCTCATGGCAAAACAAATTGTAACTGGCGAAGATTCACGGCAGGCAATTTTGCGTGGTGTCAACATTCTGGCGGACGCTGTAAAGATCACGCTGGGCCCGAAGGGTCGCAATGCAGTGATCGAGAAGAAGTTTGGTGCACCCATCATCACAAAAGACGGCGTGACGGTGGCGAAAGAGATTGATCTGCAGGATCCTCTCGAGAACATGGGCGCGCAAATGGTGCGCGAGGTTGCTTCCAAGACCTCCGATGTAGCCGGCGACGGCACCACCACCGCGACTGTTTTGGCTCAGGCCATCTTCCGTGAAGGCGTGCGAACCGTTGCGGCGGGCGCGAACCCTATGGCCCTCAAGCGCGGCATTGATAAAGCTGTGGAAGTCGCCGTGGGTGAAATCAAAAGGCTCTCCCGCGATGTAAAGGGCGACATGATTGCCCAAGTCGGCTCCATCAGCGCCAACACGGACAAGCAGGTCGGCAAGATCATTGCGGAAGCCATGAAGAAGGTTGGCAAGGACGGCGTCATCACCGTCGAGGAGTCCAAAACG
>CAYOOS010000151.1:0-9054 GCA_964405585.1 uncultured Acidobacteriaceae bacterium
CAAACTTGTCGTCGCCGATGAACCCGTCTCCGCTCTGGATGTTTCGGTGGGCGCCCAGGTGCTCCTGCTCCTGCGCGAATTGCAGGCGGAATTCGGCCTGACCTATATCTTCATCTCTCACAGCTTGCCGGTAGTGGCTCAACTCGCCACGCACATCGCCGTTATGCGCGCCGGCCAACTCGTCGAATTCGGCCCCACCGAACTCATCCTCACGGAGCCCACCGCCGACTACACCATGGAACTGCTCGCCGCCGTCCCGCAGGTGCCTCGCAACCCCGTTTTGTGATATTTTCCCCCTATTCGTTACGTAGTACCCGCAGCAGCGGTGTGTTTCGAATTGGAGAGGAGTCCTCGATGGCAACTACGCCTGTACCTGTACCCGCGCCAGCCCCGGAAGCGAAAATCTCGCCCATCGGCCGCATCTTCGGCGTTTTGTTCTCGCCCAAAGCCACCTTTGAAGACATCGTTCGCAAACCCAGTTGGCTTTTGCCCATGGCAATCATGGTCGTTCTGGGTGTGCTTGCGGCGGTGAGCCTGAATCAGCGGATGAACTGGCGGGATTACGTGAGTCAGCAGATCGAAAAGAGTCCCCGTGCCTCCCAGCTTAGCGCAGAACAAAAAGACAAGCAGATCGAGGTTGGAGCGAAGATTGCACCCATTAGCACATACATAACTGTCCCACTCGTCCCGATTGTCGGCCTTCTAGTCGTTGCCTTGGTAATGTGGGGAGCATATACCCTGCTCGGTGGGGCAAGCACGAACTTCAAAACGGCACTGGGAATTGTCTCTCACGCATTTGTGCCCAGTTATATCGGTAGCCTGCTGTTCCTCTTGGTGGTCTTTCTTAAACCCGTGGGGACAGTGGACCTCCAGAACCCCGTTGCCACCAATGTGGCGGCGTTATTGCCGGATGACGTGCCAAAGTGGCTGGACGCTCTCTGCAAGAACTTGGACGTTTTTGTAATCTG
Source organism: uncultured Acidobacteriaceae bacterium (assembly GCA_964405585.1). GTDB lineage: Bacteria > Acidobacteriota > Terriglobia > Acidiferrales > UBA7541 > Acidiferrum. The sequence goes on from CAYOOS010000151.1 coordinate 969, forward strand.
GTACCTGCTGCTGATCGCTATTGGATTCGCCGCAACGAATCCCAAGAAGCTCAAAGGCGGCAAATCGTTCACGATTGCCTTTTCCATGATGGCGGTTTACGTAGTCCTGCGGGTGGGCATCGCCTTCATTTTCTCCTGATACACTGAGTAAGTGAACTTATCCTTTGAACTCCTACACACCGATCCCACCGGTGCGCGCCGCGGCCGCTTAACCACACCGCATGGTGTCATCGAGACCCCGGTGTTCATGCCCGTGGGCACCGCCGCCACGGTCAAGGCCCTGACACAGGAAGCCCTCGAGGAGCTCGGCGCGCGCATTATCCTCGCCAACACCTATCACCTTTATCTAAGGCCCGGTCACGAACTAATCCGCAAACTCGGTGGCTTGCATTCCTTCATGTCCTGGCGCGGCGCCATTCTCACGGATTCCGGCGGCTACCAGGTCTTCAGCCTGGCGGACCTGCGGAAAATTACCGACGAAGGCGTCCGCTTCCGCTCGCATCTCGATGGCTCCGAACATCTCCTCACTCCGGAAAAAGCCGCGGAGATTCAACTAGCGCTGGGTTCAGACGTCGCCATGGTCCTCGACGAGTGCATCGAAACCCCCGCGCCCCGCGAAGTGGCCCAAGCGGCCCTCCAGCGCACCACCGCCTGGGCTCGCCGCGCCAGAAAATATTTCCTCGAACAAGTAGAGCGCAACGGCGAACCCTCCCAGTGGCAATTCGGCATCGTGCAGGGCGCAACGTTCAAAGACTTGCGCCAGGAAAGCGCGCGCCAACTGCTCGCACTGGAATTTCCCGGCTATGCCGTCGGAGGCCTGGCCGTAGGCGAGCCGCACGAAGTAACTTGTGAAATGACTTCAGAGGTTACGGCGCTTCTTCCCAAAGAAAAGCCGCGCTACCTTATGGGCGTCGGCCGCCCGGAGCAGCTTGCCGATTACGTTGCCCGCGGCATTGACATGATGGATTGCGTTTTGCCCACACGCGCGGCCCGTCACGCCTGCTTGTACACCACCGAAGGCCGTGTGCTCATCAAGTACGCGCGCTACATCGCGGATCAGCGCCCCATTGACGCAAATTGCACCTGCAGTGTCTGCCGCCGCTATACGCGCGCTTACCTTCGACATCTTTTCGCTGCGGGAGAAATTACCGCGGCCATCCTGGCCACCCACCACAATGTCCACTTTTACCTTGACACAATGCGTCAAATTCGAGAGGCTATCTCTTTTGGACAGCTTGAAAAATTCGCTACAGAGCTGCGTATCCGCTACAATGAGGGTACAGCCTGAAGCGAAGTGCTGTAGACGGGTTGATCCGTCGCCAAGCTGTGGCTACCCGCACCAGGTCGAGTCTCACGACGAGAATCGAGCGGGCAGGAAAAGCGGAGAAATTCACCGCTGACGTGGCGGTTTTTTCTCCCCGGAGAGCGCCACGAGTGGACAGCTCCGGGATGATTGGATTGCGGATTGTTCGGAAAGGGTACGGTTACAAAAAAAGAAGATGAATTTGGCGGCATTCTGGTTCTGGCAAGCCGGTAGCCCCTTCGGAGGCTTCGGCGGTATTCTAATTCCCCTGGCGGCGATGTTCGGCATCATGTATTTCTTGGTCATCCTGCCGCAGTCGCGGCAGCGCAAGAAAGTGCAGGAGATGCTCTCCGCGATTAAGAACGGAGACAAGGTTGTCACGACCTCCGGCATTTACGGCACCATCAATGGAATGGACGGCGACACGATTATTCTAAAGATCGCCGACAATGTAAAAATTCGCATCGCGCGGGCGGCGATTGCGCAGGTGGAGGCACCGGAAGATGCGGCTAAGTAACTCCACCGCCAGCCGTCTTTCGCGCTTGATCTTTTAACCATGAATCCTAATCTGAAGTGGAAAGTTCTGTTCATCCTCGCCGTCATCCTGGCCTGCATCTTCTTTGTTTTCGGGCTGCCGACCTTCCCGACCTCTCTCGCGCAGATCAAGGACAATTTCGCACACCAGATCAAGCTTGGTCTGGACCTGCAAGGCGGCACTCACCTCATCCTCCAAGTCCAGGTGCAAGAGGCCGTCGCACAGGAGACCGACCAGACCGTTGATCGCCTCACCACGGAGATGCGCCAGAAAAACATTCGCTACGAAGAAGTGCGCCGAGTGGACGACACCCACATCATCATTCGCAATGTGCCTTCCGACCAGATCTCACAGTTCCGCGACCTGGTTCATGATCAACTCGAGCTGAATTGGGAGCTGTCTCCCGCTCCCGGCGAAGTGAACGCCTACCTCTTGACTCTGCGCCCGAGCGCCATTGCCCACATCCAGGAAACCACTATGTCCCAGTCGCTCGAAACCATCGAGCGCCGCATCAACGCTCTGGGCCTTACGGAACCCACCATTCAGCCGCATGGGCGCAAGGACAATGAAATCCTCGTGCAACTCCCCGGGGAAGGCGATCCCGCGCGCGCCAGAGCTGTGATTCAGGCCGGCGGTCAGTTGGAACTGAAGCTCGTCGAAGATCCCCAAACATATCCGTCGGAAGCCGCGGCACTTGCGGCTCACGGCGGCATTCTGCCCCCGGGCACAGAACTCGTAAAAGGCAGCAGTGAATCGCGAACGCGAAACCAGCAAGACAACGTGGATAATTGGTACGTGCTCAGTCGCGTCCCGGTTGTGACCGGACGCGACCTGCGCAGCGCCATCGAGAATCGCAGTACCCAAATGCCCGGACAATGGGAGATTGACTTCGTTCTCTCTGGAGAGGCTGCACGGCGTTTCGGACCATTCACGGAACAAAACAAGGGCCGCCAGATGGCGATAGTGCTCGGCATGGCGGCCGAGAAGAAGGTGTATTCGGCCCCGGTGATCAACAGCCGCATTGAGGATCGCGGTTTGATTGAAGGCAACTTCAGCCAGGAATCCGCGCATGATCTTGCCTTGGTTCTCCGCGCCGGCGCCCTTCCCGCTTCCATCAAGTATCTGGAAGAGCGCACCGTTGGACCTTCGCTCGGAGCGGACTCCATTCGCCACGGTGTGCGTGCCTCCATCCTCAGCTTGCTCGTCGTTATGCTCTTCATGGTCTTCTATTACCGGCTCTCCGGCGTCAATGCCGTCCTGGCCTTGATCCTGAACCTGCTGATCTTGCTCGCGGCGCTCGCCATGTTTGGCGCCGTGCTCACCCTACCCGGGATTGCAGGCGTCATCCTGACCATCGGTATGGGCGTCGATTCCAACGTTCTCGTCTTTGAGCGTATCCGCGAGGAATTGCGCAATGGCAAGTCATCTTCGGCGGCAGTGGACGCCGGGTTCGATAAGGCCTTTCTAACCATTATTGATACCCACGTCACGACCGTGGTTTCCGCTTTTTTCCTGTTCATCTTTGGCACGGGCCCGATACGCGGGTTTGCCATCACATTGACCATCGGTTTGATAGCCAACGTCTTCACCGCCATCTTCGTGTCCAAGACCATTTTCCAGTATCACCTGACGAAGATGGACCGTCAGGCGGAATTGAGTATTTAGAGCAGTCACCTGCAGTTAGCGGTACCAGGACTTCTAAGGCCACCCTCCCACCCGCCTTTAAACGGTTGGGGGGGTTGGTTAGGGCAAGGTAGGCAGAGTTATCATGCTGGGCTCAGCCCGGTGCCACCTTCCGGGGCGGGAACAAATCTCAGCCCCTTGGAGTCTAAAGAAGGGAAGCGCGAAACGGAATGATCGAGCTCTTCAAACAGCCCAATCTCGACTGGATGGGCAAGGCCAAGTTTTTCTTCACCCTTAGTGGTCTCCTCTTGCTCATCGGGTGGTCCGCCATCTTTTTGAAGGGCGGCATCAAGTACGGCATCGACTTCCGGGGAGGCACGAACGTGGACGTGCGCTTTGCCCAACCGCCGAACATCGACCAATTGCGGGCCAGCCTGCGCACCCAGGGCCTGGGCAATAGCGAGATTCAAAGCGTCAGTGACACTGCCGGTCTCGGCGCTACCTCCAACGAAGTTCTCATCTTCGTCGAACAAGCCGGACAAACCGACCAGGCGATCGATGATAGCAAGACCAAAGTCCTGGCCGCCCTCGGCGCCACCTATGGCGTCGCCGGTACGGGCAAGGCCGACTTCAACGCCGTCACTCCTTCCGCTCTGGCCAATGCCCTCGCTCTGAAGGATCCTCTAGCGCTCTCCGTAAATGCGGGCGATAAGTATCAGCAACTGGCTAAGACCCTGCTGGCTTACCGCGACACCGACAAGAACGGCGTGCTTACAAGTTTGGACGAGCTTTCCAAGGTCGCCGGCGTGACGCCTGCGGTCGTCTCCGCGATCAAGGACAGCTTTTCACTCGCTCCGTTTACCATCCGCAACGTCGAAATCGTCGGTCCCAAGGTAGGTAGCGAGTTACGCAATCAGGCCATTCGAGTAACCCTCTATGCTTTGGCAGGCATGCTGTTATATATTGCATTCCGGTTCGAATGGGTTTACGGAGCGGCGGCGGTGATCGCGGTTTTTCACGACGTGCTCATCACGCTGGGCTTGTTCAAAATCTTCGGTTTTGAAATTTCGCTGACGGTTATTGCGGCTTTGCTTACCCTGGTGGGCTATTCGATGAACGATACGATCGTCATCTTCGATCGCATCCGCGAGAACAGCCGCCTTTTGCGCAAGGAGCCGTTCGCTGATGTCGTCAATAAATCGATTAACCAGACGCTCTCGCGAACCATCCTTACCAGCGGTTTAACCTTCCTCACCGTGCTCGTCCTGTTCCTGATGGGCGGCCAGGTGCTTCGCGCTTTTGCCTTTGCCCTGGTGGTGGGGATTGTGGTAGGAACGTACTCCAGTTTTGGTATCGCTGCTCCCTTGGTCGTTGCCTGGAATAAATGGCGCGGTCAGGGCGTGGCGGCAGGCACCGGAACCGCAGCCGGCAACAGACCCAAGGGAAACGGGAGCGGCCAACCGCGCCTGGCGCCCGCCGGGAGGAGGTAGGAGTCACCCATGTTTGAAGAAATGGTAGTTTCAACCTCGAAGGCAAAGGGAACCAAGCCGTGGACCTTCTTTGTCTCTATGCTGTTCGAGGTGCTGTTCCTCACGATTCTCATCCTTATCCCGCTGATTTACACGGAAGCGCTGCCGAAGACGCTCATGTCTTCGATTTTGCTGGCGCCACCCCCGCCTCCGCCTCCACCCCCGCCGCCCGCACCCGCGGTGGTCGTGAAGGTAAAACCGATGGCTCATCTCATGGACGCTGGTAAACTCGTTGCTCCGAAGGCCATCCCTAAGGACATTAAGATCATCAAGGAAGAAGCGGAACCACCTGACGCAATCGGCGGTGTTGCCGGTGGCGTGCCGGGCGGCGTCGCTGGTGGCTCGATGGGCGGCGTAATCGGCGGCGTGATTGGCGGTGTCAGTTCCAACATTGCCCCGCCACCACCTCCCAAGGCTGCTCTCAAGCGTGTCACCGTTGGCGGCAACGTGCAGGCCGCGCGGCTGGTCAACAAGGTGCAACCTCTTTACCCGCCACTGGCGCGCCAGACGCGCATCAGCGGCACGGTTAAGCTCCACGCCATCATCGGTAAGGACGGCGCGGTGCAACAGCTTGCGGTCGTTTCGGGCCATCCTCTCCTCGTGCAGTCCGCGCTGGACGCTGTCAGGCAGTGGCGCTATCAGCCTACCCTGCTCAATGGCGACCCCGTGGAGGTGGATACCGAAATTGACGTGATTTTCTCTCTGGCTCAGTAGTGCAACGGGGCGGCGCGAGCGTAGTGGGACCTGCGCGCCGTTCTGAGTTCGCAGTTCAATACACAATCTTGTTGGTTCCCGCATCTCAGGAGCCAGTAGGAAATTAAGGAGCAAACGAATGTTAGCAACTCTCTTCATCTATGCAGCTTGGCTGCAGGAAGCCGCGACGTCCTGGGACCTGCGTTCCATGTGGACCTCGATGGGCATTCTGGCCAAGATCGTGGTCGTGATTCTGTTCATTCTTTCCGTGTATTCCTTCGGCGTCATGATTGACCGCTTCCTCATGTACAACAACGCGCGTAAGCAGTCGCGCCTGTTCGTGCAGCAGGTCGCCGGCGCCCTCAAGGACGGCAAACTCGACGAAGCCATCGCCATCGCCGAGCGCAACAAGAAGAGCCATATCGCCAAGGTCGTCGCCACCGGTCTTTCGGAATTCCAGTCGGCTTCCCAGCAGGTCTCCGACGCGGAAGTCATCGAAGCCGCCAAGCGCGGTCTCGAGCGTTCCGTCGCCATCGTCCACGCGGAAATGAAGCGTGGTCTATCGGCTCTCGCCACCATCGGTTCCACGGCTCCGTTCGTCGGACTCTTTGGCACGGTCGTCGGCATCTTGAATGCGTTCAAAGGCATTGCTTCCGCCAAGGCTACCGGTCTATCCGCGGTTGCCGGCGGTATCGCTGAAGCCCTCGTCACCACCGCTTTCGGCTTGCTCGTTGCCGTCCCGGCCGTGTGGGCTTACAACTACTTCACCAATAAGGTCGAATCCTTCGACGTCGAGATGGACAACTCCTCCATGGAGCTCATCAACTACTTCATTCTGCGCCGCGGCGCAAAGAAGTAAGCCGGAAGAAGGGATACCCTATGGCGTACAAACCACAAGCGGGCGCCCAAGTCTCGGCCCCCAACGTTGTCCCGATGGCCGACATCATGCTCGTGCTCTTGATCATCTTCATGGTGGTCACGCCCATGTTGCAGAAGACCCATCAGGTGGACTTGGCCCCAGTCAACAATCCGCGCGAAATGAAGGACGCGGATAGGGACGACGCCATCATCGTGGCTATCTCTCGCGATGGCACTCTCTACCTGGGCAATTCCAAGATCGCCAAGGAAAGCATCACCACGGAGATCAAGGACCAGATCGCCAACAAGCTGGATAAGACTGTCTATGTAAAGAGCGATGCGCGTGCCAAGTACGGTGATGTGGTTGCCGTCGTGGATGAAATTCGTTCCGCCGGCGTGGACCAACTGGGTCTGCTGACCGAGAAAAACAAATCAAACAGCCCTCAGGCGAAGGATAAACAACCTCCCGCCGGAGGCCAGTTATAGCGTATCGGCCGTTCGCTTCATTCGTTTGCTGAGATGATTCGGGCTCGCGCCGCTTCCCACACGGCGCGAGCTAACTCTCCTCAAACTTAGCTGCAACGGCTCGACAGGAGAACTCGCAATGGGGATGGACGTTGGTAGCAGCAGTGGTTCGATGGCCTCGCCGAATATCGTTCCTCTTATCGATATTCTGCTCGTGCTCATCATCATCTTCATGGTGATCACACCCCTGACCCCCAAGGGTCTGGATACCCTGGTCCCGCAGCCTTCGCCAAACAAGGAGCCGGTTAACCAGGAGTTGGAAAACAAGACCGTCGTGGTTCAGGTTATGATGGGCAATCATCTGAAGATCAACAACGAGGACACCACTTGGGAAACACTCGAGCCTCGTATGGAGCAGATCTTCAAAGAACGCGCCGAAAAGATTGCTTTCATTAAGGGCGACAACGACGTGGAGTTCAAGGACGTGGCCCGCGCCATCGATCTCATGAAAGAAGCCGGTATCGACAAAGTCGGCCTCATCACCGCCAAGCTCGAGGCCGGCCAGTAGCTTTTCGCTTTCTCGTCGCAGGGTTGTGAGAGTCCTCTCGCAGGGGCCATATCTGGCCGCGAGGTGACTCATGGGTATCGGACTGATAGGCGGTAAGGGCGGGATGTTGTGCGAAGCGAATGTTGTCCCGCTCATCGATATTCTGCTGGTGCTGTTGGTCATTTTCATGATCATCCCCCATCAGCAGGTTGGTCTCCAGGCGGATCTGCCCCAGGCGGTGGTTCCGCCGGACACGGTTGTTCCGCCGGAAACAATCATTGTTTCGATTGCTTCTGATGGCTCGCTCCGGATCAACCAGTCGGTTGTGCAACGCGATGAATTGCGTGAACGCCTCGAAACAATTTTCGCTCTGCGCGCTCAACGCGTTGCGTTTCTTCAGGGAGACCGTTCCCTCGAGTTTCAGACGGTTGCCCAGGTTCTGGATGACATGCATGCTGCGGGAGCCTCTCCCATCGGTTTGCTGACATCTGAACTGGAAAAAAACCGCTGAACGTGATGGAATGGGCCCTATA